>JBDTXD010000152.1:0-4449 GCA_040006375.1 Actinomycetota bacterium | reverse complement strand
AGATTTGCGCGCCTGGCCGTCGAGGTGCTTCGGAGGATCGCAGAGTTCGGCCGGCGGACCCTGATCACTTTGAGGAGCTGCTATCTCGCGCCCCGGCGTGGGACCCTGTCTCGATGCGACGGCCGCTCGTCCTCATGCTGTTCGCGTCGCTGTTCGCGGCGGAGTTCGGCTGGTCGGGGATCGCGCCACTCATCCCCGACCTGCGCGATCGCTATGGACTCACTGATACGCAGGCCGGCCTGGTGTTCACGCTCGCGAGCGTCGGCATCCTGCTGGCGTCACTTCCCGCGGGAGCGGTGAGCCGCCGGTTCTCTGTTCGAACGATGACGCTGTGGGCTATGACGTCCATCGCGGCGGCGAACTTCACGATGGCGCTGGCGAGGACGTTCGTGGTGGTGCTCGGCGGGCGGGTGCTCTTCGGGATCGGACTGGGGGCGATGGGGGTGGCGGCCACCGCCTGGATCCACGACGCGGCTGGTGAAGACGCCTCGCGCGCGCTCGCAATGACCACCGCTGTGGTCGGTGTCGGGGCGCTGTTGGGGCCGGCGTTCTCGGGCTTCGTGGCCGAACACATCTCGCTCGGCGCGCCGTTCTGGGTCTTGGGGGCGCTCACGTTGGTGATGACGGTGTTGCTGCTCGCGATGCCCGCGGGCATGGGCCGGGAGCCGGAGCCGAGCCCGCCACTGGCGGATATGCTCCGGGCCGCGGGGTCCGATCGGTTGATGCTCACGAGCATCGTGCTCACGCTCGCCGTGGCGATGATGTGGATGACTGCCGACCTCCTGGTGCCGCTGCGTCTGGACGAACACGGGTTCACGACGGCGGGGATCGGGCTTGCGCTCTCCTTCGCGTCGATCGCCTTCGTGGCGATGAGCGCGCTCACCGCCCGGCACGCCGATCGCTATGCGACCATACGCGTGGCCGCCGTGTGGACCCTGGTGATGGGAGGGGGCATCGCGATGGCCGCGGTGAGTACGTCGACCGCCGGAACGTTGTCGTTCCTTGTGATCGCGGGCGCGTCGTCGGGGGTGTTGATCGCGCTCACGTACCCACTGGGAGTCGTCGGCGCCAAGCGCGGGCATTTCTCGGTCGCCGTCGTCGGAGCGCTCCTCAACATGGTCTGGGCGGGAGCCGGGCTCATCGGGCCCACTGCAGGGGGCGCCGTGTCGCAGGCGTTCGGCGACCGGGCAGCGTTCCTCGCGCTCACGGTGATCGCGGTCGGGAGCGCATCGTGGATGTGGTTGCGGCGAGCGGAGGCTGCTCGGGCCTGAAGGCAGTGGCGAAGGCGGCGGGCGGGGGAGGTGCTCAGTCCTCAGAGAGCCAGTTGCGTGATCCCCAGGTGTCCGCGGTGAGGTCGCTCGTGTCGACGACGTCGGCAGGAGCAGGTACCGCGGGGCCGGAAGCCGCGATCAGCACGTGCGGGGCGCCGCTGTCCACCGCCGTCTCCGAACGAACCGGATCTGGGTCGACCGATTTCTCGAGCATGGTAGGCATTCCTCCAGTCCAGGGGAACAGCACCGTAGTCCCGGCCAGGCATGGTGGATACCGGCTCAGGGCCTAAGCCGTTTCCACGCGGCCCCGGATCCTCGCCCATGCATCTGCATTGACACGCCTGCGCCACCCGCCTAGCGTGCGCATGTCGATGGCGTCCCGAGCGCCGTCCTGGTGGAGGGCTCGATGAAGCGCGGTTGGGCAAAGGCGGTGGTCGGCGGCGTGGTGGCCACGGTCGTGCTGATCGCAGCGGTGGCACTTGCACATCACGCGACCCCGCCACGTCCAGAGACGGCTGCCTCCGGGCCAGCAGGATCCGGATCGGCGCTTCCCGACTGCGCCGGATCCGTGGGAGGTGACGAGGAGTATCAACCCGGGTCGGAGTTAGCCTCGCCCAACGCCTCGCCCGACGTGAAGTTCTGCGAAGAGCGCCAAGCGATGCAGTATCAACAACGCGCCCGAGCCAAAGCCGAGCGCGACATCCATCGGACAGGTCTCGCTGTCCTTACTGCGGTGAAGACGACGCCTGCCGGCGGGTGGGCCGGTGAGCAGCCGTTCAGCAAGCAGGACGACTGGGAGCCGGATATCGCCGCGGATCCCACCTCGCCCCATGTGTACGCGATCACCACGGAGTTCGGGAACCGAGCGTGCTCGAAGTGCCCCGAGCCGGCGTTCGTGTACAAGGTATCGAGCGACCACGGTCAGACATGGGGCGCGCCGCACTATCTCTGCAGGTGCAGGGGCGACGTCCCGGGCAGCCACTGGCAGTACGACCCGACGATGGCCGTGGCCGACGATGGAACGGTGTACGCGACGGTCCTGTCCCGGTGGCATACATACGTGACCACGTCGAGCGATCACGGCCAGACATGGAGTCCGATGGTGGATGTTGCGCCGGACCTGTCGTGGACCGATCACGGACAGATAACGATCAGTCCCGACGGCCAGGACGTGTACGTGGCGTTCAACCACGCCGACTCCTACGTTGCCGCCTCGCACGATGGCGGGGCCTCCTTCGCGCCCCCCGTCAAGACCAACACGGACACCAAGTACTACTGGTACCACTACAAGGGCTCCGTCCTCAGCGACGGCACGGCGGTGATCACCGCCACGGCGGTCAGTCGCAGTCCCTACGATGTGAGACTGACCAGGTACTACGCCCTCCGTTCAACGGACGGCGGTCTCACGTGGCAGACCATCCAGGTGGGCCGAGCGGTTCCGGAACAACCGAGCTGCTACACCGATGGCTGCCGGCACGATCACTGGGGAGGCCTTTCGCGGCTCTCCGCGGACGGGAACGGAGATCTGGCGTACGCATATGTCGGACCGAAGGTCGCCCGAAAGGGGCAGGAAACGTATGTGTCGTTGTCCTCGGACGGGGGCCAGACGTGGAGTAGCCCTTCCCAGCTGTCTCCGACCTTTACCCCCGGCGGTCGTCGCGTCGTTGCCGTGTTCCCACAGATCACCGGAGTCGGGTCGTCTGGTTTCAGCCTCTGGTGGATGGACGATCGCGATGGTCGTGGCCGGTTCAACGTGTGGTCCAGGTCTTCGTCGGATGACGGTGCGACCTGGAGCCAAGCCGTCGACATCTCTGATGCCGTCGGCGGTGCCCGCTACATCAGTCCGAAAGGATTCCTGGGCGATTACGGCGACTACGGCGGCATCGCCACCATGAACAACGGCAATGTGATCGCCGCTTGGGGTGAAGGGTTCGGCTATGCCGGCCCGGGCAACACGTGGATCAACCGCCAGACCTAGACGACGCCATCGTGGATGAGGTCGCCTTGGAGCGACTCGGGATAGCATCGGCTGGACGTTGGCTGGAAGGATCGGTTCGCTATGGTCAAGGGGCTCCTGGAACGCATCGCCGAAGGCCCGGTGCTCGGCGACGGCGGCTACTTGCTCGAACTGGAGAAGCGCGGATACGTCCAGGCGGGGCCGTTCACGCCGGAGGTGGCCATCGAGCACCCGGACGCGCTGGCTCAGCTTCACCGCGAGTTCCTCCGGGCCGGCGCGGAGTTCCTCACGACCATGACCTTCTACGCCAGCGACGAGAAGCTCGCGACGGTCGGGCTCAGGGACAAGGTCGATGAGATCAACCAGAACGCCATGCGGGTCGCCCGGCAGGTCGCTGATGAGGGCGAAGCCCTGGTCGCGGGGGACCTCTCGCTCACCTGGGCGTATGAGCCTGATGACGCCTCCTCCCGCGATCGGGTGCGCGCCCTGTTCGACCGGCAGCTGGGGGACATGATCAGCGCGGGTCCCCCCGACTTCTGGGTCGGCGAGACCTTCAGCTATCTCGGTGAGGCGGTGCTCTTCGTCGAACGCGCGAAGGCAACAGGGCTGCCGGTCGTGGTGACCATGAGCTTCGAGCAAACCGAACCGCGTTCCTACGAGGGCGACACGCCGGCAGCGTGTGCGACGCGGCTCGCCGACGCGGGTGCCGACGTGGTCGGCGTGAATTGCCTGAATGGACCCGAACAGCAGCTGCCGATCGCGATCGAGATGCGAGCGGCGGTTGCCGGCGCGGTCCCGATCGCCTGCCAGCCGGTTGCCTACCGCACGACACATGATCAGCCCGACTTCACCGCGACACCCAACTTCCCCTACGGGCTCTCGCCGTTGCAGCTCGCGAGGAGCGACATGGCTGCATACGCGCGCAAGGCGGCCGATGCGGGGATCGACGTGATCGGTTCATGCTGCGGTTCGGTGGCCGAGCACGTCCGCGCCATGGCCAAGGTGCTCGGCAAACTCCCCACCGACGAACGGGATTGGAAGTCCGCAACGGGCAAGCCGATGTCGGGGTATGAATACCGAGAGCACTCCGAGACCGAGGTCTGATCCGAGTCAAGCGGAGAGCGTCGGGGCAGGGACCAACGTGACGGTACTCGTCGTCCTGGACTTCGCCCATGCCTCGAAGACCTCCTGGGATGTGAACGTTGGAATGAGGGGACGCAT
>JBDTXD010000151.1:0-4479 GCA_040006375.1 Actinomycetota bacterium | reverse complement strand
CCCGGACGCATCGGCGCAGGTGGACGCGGCCGTGGAGGCGCTCCCCCCGGCGGCCCGCCCGCGCGTGATCAGGACCGGCTATGTGAGCGATCCCGACCGCGTCGGACTCCTCTCGGGCGCGGAGGTTCTGGCGTACCCGTCCCTGGCGGAGGGGTTCGGTTTCCCGGTACTGGAAGCCTTCGCCGCCAACGTTCCCGTCCTCACCTCCAACACGTCATCGCTGCCCGAACTCGCGGGCGACGCGGCGGTGTTGGTCGACCCCGCGGATGCCGCTTCCATCGCGGCGGGGCTGGCCGAACTCTTCGCCGATGCCGATCTTCGCGCGATGCTGAAGGCGAAGGGACTGGCTCGGGTGACCGGCTACACGTGGGAGCGGACGGCCAAGGCAACCGCCACGGCTCTGCACCGGGCCGCCGAACTCGCCCGATAGACTCCCGGCCATGCCCACCGCCTCCGATCATCTCCTCATCACCGGAGGAGCCGGATTCATCGGATCCCATCTGGTGGACGGGGCACTGGCACGCGGCGCACGCGTGACCGTTGTGGACCGGCTCTCGACCGGCGGCTCGCGGATGAACCTGGAACAACATGACGCCGAACCGCGCTTCACCTTCGTCGAAGGCGATGTCACCGACGGGCCATTGCTGCGAAGCCTGATGGAAACGGCCTCCGCGGTCATCCATGCCGCCGCGGAGACACACGTCGACAGGAGCATCGATGACCCCGTCGGCTTCGTGACGTCGAACGTCGTCGGGACACAATCGGTGCTCGAAGCCGCGCGAGCCCTCGGGGTCCGGATGCTGATGATCTCCACCGACGAGGTGTACGGTCCGGGCGATCCGGATGGGGGCCTGTTCGGCGAGGACCGCCCGCTTCGCCCGCAGAGTCCGTACGCGGCGAGCAAGGCCGGAGCGGACCTGCTCTGTCAGGCGGCGGTCACGACGCACGCCCAGGACGTGACCATCCTGCGGGGGACCAACGCGTTCGGGCCGCGCCAGATCGAACGCGTCGTCCCCACCTACGCGGTGAATGCGCTCGAGGGACGTCCCGTCCCGGTGTATGGGCAGGGCAAGCAACGTCGTGAGTTCCTCTACGTGATCGATTGGGTCGAGGCCGCACTCACGGCGCTTGACCACGGCGCCCCCGGCGTCACCTACAACATCGGCGGTGGGCACGAGCTCGAGAACATCGAACTCGCGCATCGGATCTGCGAACTGGCCGGCGCCGATCAGGCCCTGATCTCCTTGGTGGCCGACCGGCCCGGCCATGACTTCCGGTACGGCGTCAGCGCGGACAGGCTCACCTCGCTGGGCTGGTCACCACGCGTGGAGTTCTCCGAGGGCCTTGCCCGAACCGTCGAGTGGTACGGGGAACACCTGGAGTGGCTCCGGCGCGCACACAGCGTGAACATCGTGACCGAGCCCCGTTGGGCTGCCCTCCCCGGAGCTTCCGCGTGAAACTGCTGGTCACCGGCGCCGGAGGGGGCGTGGCCAGGGCGTTCCTCGCACAGGTTCCGACGCATCATGACGTCAGCGCGTTCACGCATGCCGAGCTGGACATCGGCGATCACCACGCCGTGATGGCAACCGTCCCTGCGGTTCGGCCCGACGCCGTGTTGAATCTCGCCGCCTTCACCAAGGTCGACGAGAACGAGACCGACCCCGCCCGCGCGTTCCGTGACAACGCGCTCGGACCCCAGAGCCTGGCGCTTGCTTCGAGGGCCGCGGGTGCCGTTCTGGTGCACATCTCCACGGATTTCGTCTTCGATGGCGCCAAGAAGGGACGGTACGACGAGACCGATCCGCCGAACCCCATCAGCGTCTATGGCCGGGCCAAGCTCGCGGGGGAGACGAACGTTCGCGCCGTCCTAGCCGAGCATTTCATCATCCGGACCGGGTACGTGTTCGGCGGCGGAGACGATTACATCTCCTCTGCGACGCGGCGCCTGGGCGCCGGAGGCCAGGCAGGGGGACTGGAGGACCGGTTCGGGACACCCACGTTCGTCGGTGATCTGGCTTCGCGGATCCTGCCACTGTTGTTGACGGGCAGGTTCGGGACGTATCACTTGGCCGGTTCCGAACGCGCCTGCTGGTACGACGTTCTGCAACGGATCAAAGACCTCGGTGCGCTGCCCGGGAGCGTGCTGCGGCAACGAACCTCGGACCTGGGTCTGCCCGCGCCGCGGCCGGTGAATTCGCCGCTCAGGAGCGTCTACACCCAGCACCTCGGGCTCGCGCCGATGCCGTCGTTGGAGGCCGCGCTGACGGCGTTCCTGGGTCCGCCCGGCGCGTCGACGAGCCCGGTCTGAACCCCCCGAGGTCCCGCAGGTCCGGCTGCTAGGCTCCCTTCGATGGCCCCGAAGCCCTTGAACGACGCCGCCCGCGACGCCCTTGCCCGGGAGCTGTACTGGGCGCAGGAACACGCCGCGAAGGGGGGCATGGCCACCGCGCAGGTGCGCGACAGACTGCGCGAACTGGCCACGCAGGTCCGGGCCGATGAGAACGTCCTCATCCCGCTGGGAGAGGCGAACCTCATCTCCGCCGGCCGCGGCCGTCGGGTGTTCAAGTACCGGCTCTATAGGATCGTGCGCCCGGTAACCCGCCGCTACGACCGACTCATCGCGGATCACGCCGAGCTGACGAAGGCGCTCGCCGATCGCCTCCTGGCGGTCGAGGGCGAACTCGAGGAGCTGCGACAGCTGCTTGGCAAGGCGGGCAACGGCTCGGGAACGAGCGGCGGGGGAACGACCGCGTGAGGATCGCGGTCCTGCATCCGCAGGCCGCGTTCGTGCGTGGGGGAGCGGAGGCGCACGCCGAGGCGCTGGTTCGCGCGCTTCAGGATGCCGGCCACGAGGCGGACCTGGTCACCATCGCATGGCAGTGGTTCCCACCTGTGCGTCTGGCGCACAACATGGCCATCTGGCGGAGCTTCGACATCTCCGAATCCAACGGCCTCAAGGTCGATGCGGTGATCGCCCTGAAGTTCCCGGCGTACCTCGTTCATCACGACCGCAAGATCGTGTGGTTGATCCATCAGCATCGAACCGCGTACGACCTGTGGGACCATCCCGAATACGCCGACCTGTCCCGCATACGCGAGGGCCCCGCGATCCGAGAGATGATCGTCAACGCCGACCGTCTGGGCCTGGATGAATCCTCGCGGATCTTCACGAACTCCGCGAACGTCAAGCGGCGCCTTTGGGAGTCCCTGCGCATCGAAGGCGATGTCCTGTATCACCCGTCGGATCCGACGATGACCCTCCTCGACGAAGCCCCCGGCCCGTATGGCGACCACGTGTTCCTCCCCGGGCGATTCGAACCGGTCAAACGTCAGGCGCTCGCGATCGAAGCCATGCGCCAGGTTCGTTCGCCGCTGACCTTGGTGCTGGTTGGACGTGGCCCCGACGAGCCGTTGCTCCGCGAACTCATCGACCGCCACGGCGTCGGCGACCGGGTCCGGTTGGAGATCGGTGTGACCGACGATCGGCTGCAGGAGCTCTACCTCACGGCGCTCGCCGTCCTCTATCCGCCGTTCGACGAGGACTACGGATACGTCACCATCGAAGGGATGGCCGCAGAGCGGCCGGTCGTCACCTGCACGGACAGCGGGGGTCCGTTGGAGTTCGTGGCGCACGAACAGACCGGCCTGGTGACCGAACCAGATGCCAGCGCGGTCGCCGCCGCCCTCGACCGACTCCACGGAGATCGAGTGCTCGCGGCCCGGATCGGTGCCGCGGGCCGCGAGCGGGTGCGCGAGATGGTCCCCGCCTGGCCGCAGATCGTCGAACGGTTGCTCGGACCGTGAGTCTCCGCGACCTTGCCGTCCGGTTCGTGCCGCGACATACGCGCGTGGGTCGAGCGGCGTGGAGCCTCGGCCGGCGGTTCCTCGGGCCGAAGGTGTTGGTGCCGGGGACCCTCGGCGACGTGCTCCTGTTGACGCCGCGCTCCCGGCTCTCTGCGGACGCGCTCCGGGCGGTGGGATTCCCAGCCTCGGCCCGCGTAGACCGCTCGTGGCCGGTGAAGGCGGGAGTCGTCCATCGCTCACACGGGTACCACCTCTGCGTCATCGAGATCGGGGCCGATCCGGGGCGCTACCTGAATGCGTACCGCGCGGCGTTCGTCGAAGCGAGCCTCATCCTGCTGGACACCGGAGACCTCACCCCGCTGATCTGGCGTCTCCGCGGCCTGGGCGACCCGCTCGGGTATCACGCTTCCTATGCCGCCCGGGAGGCGCAGGAGCTACTGGACCCGAGCCTCCCGGAAGCGCAGCTGTTCGCGCGCGCAAGCATCGCGCAGCTCGCACGTCGCGCGAAGTTCCTGGTCGTGGGTACCCGGGACCTGGCGGACCAGGTCCGTGCGGTGGGCTCGCTGACCCCAACCGCGGTGATCGCCCCGGGAGCCCACGGGGTGGCCGCGCTTTCCACCGTCATCGAGGAGACGCTCGCCCTGGTGAAGGATCCGGCTCACGCGGCCCTCGAAC
>JBDTXD010000150.1:0-4511 GCA_040006375.1 Actinomycetota bacterium | reverse complement strand
GACGTGCGGAAGACCCTCGTAGTCACTCGCCAGCGCAAGCACGTCGGCTGCCGCGATCCTGGCGAGCACGGCAGCATGCGGCAGATCCCCGTGAAAGGTCACAGCCGCGTCGCCTGCCGCCGCCCGGAGATGCTCTCCTTCAGGGCCGCTGCCAACGATGTCCAGCGAAACGCCGGCATCGAGAGCGGCCAGCAGCCGGTCGATGCGCTTGTGGACGACGAGCCGCCCCACATAGATGACCCGCAGCCGGAGTTGGTCCGCCCGTTCGATCGGAACCCCCAGGGGAGCCCGCACCCCGTTTCCGATCACCCGGACATCCGCGGGGCCGCGGAGCCACGTCTCCACCACGTCGGCAAGGTAGCGGCTCGGGGTCACCACGACGGTCGCACTGCGAAGCGTTCGGTCGCGGAGCCACGCGAGCGCGCGGAGCCGCGGATCTCTCGGTCTGCCCGCCGACTGGAACGCTTCGAAGTCGGCGTCCGTCAACCCCAGGCGGCGCCCCCGCTCCCAGACCGGGTCGCCCACGATCTTCACGATGGACGGCACGCCGGCCAGACGGGCGCCGATCGCTGCCTCGGTGTGCAACCCGGTCGCATAGATCGCGTCGAAGGTACGGCCGTGGCGGGCGATCCACCGCGCCACCAGCGCCATCCGCACCGGAACGGGCCACGCGCGCGGGAAGCGAACCACGCCGACGGAGGCATCGACCGTATCGCCGTCCCACAGCGTCACCGTTGCTACCTGGTGGCCCTGTTCGATAAGCGAGGCGGCCAGATCGCTTGCGTGGGTGGCCGGGCCACCGATGTCGGGCGGGTAGATACCGGTGACGATGAGCAGACGCAACGAGCGGTCCCCTTCGTGATCGAGCTTGACCCGCATCGTCCCACGCCCGCACGCTCAAACCTGGAAGCGCGAAGCTCCACGTTCCGGACCATGGGGTCCGTTACCATCCCCCCACCGCATGAACTACCTCATCACCGGTGGCGCCGGTTTCATCGGTTCGCACCTCTCCGACGTGCTGCTTGCACGCGGGGATCACGTCGTCGCGTTCGACGATGTGTCCACCGGCTCCATCGACAACGTCCGGCACCTGCTTGACCACCCGAACTTCTCGCTCCGCGAGGGCACGATCCTTGACCACCCCCTGGTTGCGCAGCTGGCCGGCCGGGCCCAGGTCGTCGTCCATCTGGCGGCGGCGGTGGGCGTGAAACTCATCGTCGAGCAGCCACTGAAGTCGCTGCTAACTAACATCCGCGGGACGGAGATCGTGCTCGACGCGTCAGCGATGGGCGGGTGCCGCGTCCTGATCGCCTCCACCTCGGAGATCTACGGGAAGAACGCGAGCGGGCCACTACCGGAGGATTCGGACCGGATTCTGGGGTCGCCGTTCGTTGCCCGTTGGTCCTACAGCGAGGCGAAGGCGGTCGACGAGATCCTCGCGCACGCGTATTGGCGGGAGCGCGGAACCGAAGCCGTGGTCGTCCGGTTCTTCAACTGCGTGGGGCCGCGCCAGACCGGCGCCTTCGGGATGGTGATCCCGAGTCTGGTCCGCCAGGCGCTCGCGGGTGAGGACATCACGGTCTTCGGGACGGGCGAACAGCAGCGGTGCTTCTGCCACGTTCACGACACCGTCGACGCCGTGGTCCGGCTGTTGGACCATCCCGACAGCCCCGGCGACCCCTTCAACATCGGCGCCGTGAACGAAGTGACGATGAACCAGCTCGCGCAGCTCATCGTGGAAAAGACAGGTTCGACGTCGTCGATCGTCCACATCCCGTACGAGATCGCCTACGAGGAGGGCTTCGAGGACATGGAGCGCCGCGTTCCCGACATCACGAAGATCAGCGCACTGACCGGATGGGTGCCGACGCGAACGCTCGATGACATCCTCACCGACGTGATCGACTTCGAGCGAAGCGACCGTACGGTCACGCAGTGAGCCTGGAAAGCCTCAACCCCGCGCTGCGGTATGGCCTCGCGTTCTCCGTTCCGCTGGTCGGGACCCTGGCACTCATGCCGGTCGCCGGGAGGCTGGCGCGGCGTTTCAACGTGATGGATCGCCCCGGCGGCCACAAGACCCATGGTGAGGCGACGCCGTACCTGGGCGGCCTCGCGGTGGCGCTCGGTCTCGTGGCGATAGCGGCGGTGACCGGGGGGGCCGATGGGAAACTGCTCACCGTCGTTGCATGCGCCGCGGTACTCGGCTTCGTCGGCCTGGTCGATGACCTTCGAACGGTGCGCCCCTGGATCCGCCTGTCCTACGAGGCCGTGGCGGGACTCGCGCTCTGGCTCGTGGGGATCCGCGCCGGCGTATGGGACATCCCGCTCCTGGACGCGGCGCTGACGGTCGCGTGGGTCGTTGCTGTGACCAACGCGTTCAACTTCATCGACAACATGGACGGGGTGGCAGGAGCGGTCGCTGCGGCTGCGGGCCTCGGGATCGCGGTGATCTCAGGATCGAACGGCGACTACTTGGTCGCCTCGCTCGCGTTAGCAGTGGCTGGGGCGAGCCTCGGCTTCCTCCGCTACAACTTCCCCCCCGCGTCGATCTTCTTGGGCGACGCCGGTTCACTCCTGCTCGGGTTCCTCGTCGCGGCGCTCGTGCTGCAGGTGGATCTGCCGATCGGACCGGGACTGCCCAGGGTCGTGGCCGTGGTGCTGATGGCCGGCGTGCCGCTCTTCGATCTCACCCTAGTCGTCGTCGCACGGCTCAGGGAACGACGACCCCTCGCACAGGGAGGAGCCGACCATTCAACACATCGTCTCTCACACGAGGGCCGCTCTCGGCGCGAGGTCGTGTTCATCGCGGCGGCCGCGCAGCTCGCGTCCTCCGGCGGAGCCTACGCGTTGTACCGGAGGTCCACGCCGGTGGTGGTGGCGGCTGCAAGCGTCGTCACCACCGGCTGGATCCTCCTCGTGCTCTGGTTCCTGGCGCATCCCGGCGCGCTGGCCGAGAGCGACTGATCAGGTCAGCGCGAGGTGAGCTGGGCGACGCCGTCGCTGCTCTCGGCAGCACCGGCGACCGACTCGATCCCACCCTGAGCGCTGACCATGTCGGCAACCGCGTGGGCGAGCCGAGCACCTTGCTCCGGCGTTGAGACCGTGACACCCCGCTCGGTGAGCACGTTGAAGAACGGCTCCATGATGGTGTGCGGGTTGCCGAGTAGCGACGCTTCCGAAACATTGAGCGCGCTGGATAGGCGCGCAAGTGTCTGGATGGACGGCTCGACGTGACCGTTCTCGTACCGAGAGAGCCTGGCCTTCGGGATCCCCGAGAGCTCCTCGAGTTCGGACTGACTGAGTCCGGCTTTCAAGCGGGCCTCGCGAAGGCGATTCCCGAAGTGCTTGCCATCGTTTGCAGGCATCAGTACTCCTTGTGTCTCGGGGTAACCCTCTTCGACCGACCATAACACAGGCCTTTGGAAGGGGCGCCTTCGTTGGGAGACGGAGCCGCACCCGGCTTCGTCCTCAAGCTGTCGCGGTTACTTGATCTCGGCCGAACCACCGGCGGCTTCCAACTGTTCCTTCGCCTTGTCAGCCGCTTCCTTCGTGACCTTCTCCAGAACCGTGCCGGGTGCACCGTCCACCAGGTCCTTCGCTTCCTTGAGGCCAAGGCTCGTGAGGGCTCGCACTTCCTTGATGACCTGGATCTTCTTGTCGCCTGCCGCGGTGAGCACGACATCGAACTCCGACTGCTCCTCGGCGGCCTCGGCGCCACCGGCGCCACCGCCCGCGGGAGCGGCCATCATCATCGGCGCGCCGGAGGCGGCCGTGACATCGAAGGTCTCCTCGAACTCCTTGATGAACTCGGACAGCTCAAGGAGCGTCATCTCCTTGAAGGCACCGAGCAGGTCGTCCTGGCTGAGTTTCGCCATGGTCGTTACTCCTTCCCTTCTTCGTCAGTCGTCGTTTCGCTGGTGTCGTCTGGTGCAGCGTCGGGGGCTTCGTCGGGAACAGGGGTAGCTTCAGCCGAAGCGGCTGCGGCATCTTGTTCCTGCGGCTCCGGCTCGGGCTCCGTCGATGCTTCGGCGGCCGCCGCCGGCGCTGGGACTTCGGCTTCTGCTTCGGGGGGGAGCTTTTCCTTGTAGGCGGCTAGGAGGTTCGCGAACTTGCTCTGAGCCGCGAGGAGCATGGTGGCGGCTCGGGTGAGTTCGGACTTGAGGAGACCGGCGATCTTGGAGAGCATGACCTCGCGGGATTCCAAGCTGGCGAGGGCTTTGGCGTCTTCGGGGGAAAGGACCTTTCCGTCCATGTATCCGCCTTTGAGGACGAGGGAGGGGTAGAGCTTCCCGGCGTCGACGACCTTCTTGGCGGCCGCGACCGGGTCGCCGGTAACGAAGGCGACCGCGGACGGGCCTGAGAGCATCGCTTCCAGTTCTTCGACGCCGGCATCCGCTGCGGCGCGCAGCATCAGGGTGTTCTTCACGACAGCGAACGACGCGCCGCCCTCTGCGAGGGAACGCCGCAGTGCAGAGATATCGGACACGGTGAGACCGCGGTATTCGGTGAGC
>JBDTXD010000149.1:0-4550 GCA_040006375.1 Actinomycetota bacterium | reverse complement strand
ACTGGCGGCACTCCCTCGGCCTATCCATGGAGCAGTCGCTCTACAACCTCACCGCGCGCACCATCGAACTGGAGGTCATCCCCGCGGTGCAGGAATACGGGATGGGGCTCATCCCGTGGAGCCCGCTCGCAGGAGGTCTCTTGGCCGGCGCGCTCCACAAAGTGGAGGAGGGTCGGCGCTCGCAGCAATACATGCTCGGCGAGGTCGAGGGCAGGCACGACCAACTGAAGGAGTGGGAGAACCTCTGCCAGGAGCTGGGTGAGCGCCCCTCCGATGTGGCGCTCGCATGGCTCCTTGCCCAACCCGCCGTGACGGCGCCCATCATCGGCCCGCGCACGGTCGAACAGTTGGAAGGGTCGCTTCGCGCGCTAGAGGTCAAGCTCGATGCCGACGTGCTCGGCAAGCTCGATCGGATCTTCCCCGGCCCCGGTGGAGCGGCGCCCGAAGCCTACGCCTGGTAGCTCCCTCCGACGCGCTGCTTCCTTCGCGTCGCCCTGCAAGGGATGATGCGCGGAACAACCCTTGAGGGAGGGCTTCGATGGCTGCATACGAAGCGCGCGTGCAAGAACCACCTCCGCCTGCGGCCCGAGTTCGCCGAACGAGCCCGTTCGAGCTCGCCGGATACGTGGGGCTGGCCCTTGCCCTCGGTGGGACGTCTGTCGCGTTGGTCTCCCGCGCGCCGTCGCAAGGTCTGCTCGCGGTCGTCGAAGCGGTCATCGCGGGGGGGCTGGTCGTCGCCGGGGCGTTCGCGGGCATGGTTGGAGGCGACCCGTTCACCCGCATGCGAAGTGTGATGTGGTTCGGTGCGATCATCGTCTGGGCGTATGCCGCAGGTCTGACGTTCGGGCCGGGTCTGGCGGATCTGAACGGGAGGTCCTACGTCTTCGTCGTTGCGCTGCTGGTTGCAGCCCCGGCGATCGGGTTGTGGTGGAGGGAGCACCGTTCCCTTCAAGCCGTCGCAGCTGTCGCCGCGGTCTTCGTGGCCCTGATGGCGGCGGGATACGCCGAGCATGTCGAGCGGTTCGCGCTTGGCGCTGGGTTCCCGTCTGGGTTCCAACCACCGCCGCAGACCGTGCCGGACTTCACGCCCGACGCGATCCTCGCCATGCTCTTCGGGTTCGCACTCATCCTCCTTGCATGGCGAGATGTGTTGTCGCCCAAGAGAACGATCATGGTTCTGGGCTCGATCATCGCCACCTACTCGGCGAACTTCGTGTCCTTCCACGTGCTGGGAGGCGGCCAGTCGGCCCTCGGAGTGGCCTTGGCGCTGATCGCCTCTGCCGTGATCCTCGTCGTTGGCGAGCTCGCGGATGTCCTTGCCGTTCGGGGCCTCGGGATCGTCGGTCTGCTGTCGCAAACGGTCGCCCTCTTGACCCGGTACGTCCATGGACGGACCGGTGGCTGGCTGGTCGCGGCGGTGGGTTTCGCGGTGCTTGGCGCGACGGTCGTGCTGGCCGGCAGAACCTTCCCGACCCCGGCGATCCGGCTCCCGCCGGTCCCACCCACTCCGGCCGAACCGCTATCCGGAGAACCCCAGGGCTGACTCGATCTCGCGCGCTGCCTGCATGACCGCCGCCGCGTAGCGTTTCGCTGCGATCCGGCCGACGCGCGTTGCGGGCCCGGAGACCGATACGACGGCGAGCAACGCGTCGAACGGCCCGACGACAGGAGCGCTCACGGATGCGACGCCGGATTCGCGTTCGCCGACGCTGTCGGCCCATCCGCGTCGTTTCGCGGTGGCTGCCTGTTGCACCAACCGGTCCCGGCTTGGTTGGTCAAGGTCCGCGGTGAGCCGTGCGCTGTCCGTATCGCTGGCCCACGCGAGGAAGAGTTTCGCCGCCGAACCCTTGGTGAGGGGAAGTTCGGCGCCGACCGGAACGATCGTGCGGAGTTCGTTGGAGGACTCGGCGGTATCGATGCACACGCGTGAATGCATCGATCGAACGTAGAGCTGGGCGGATTCGCCGGTGATGTGCGAGAGGTTCTCGAGGGCGGGATGTGCGAGATCGCGGAGAGGGAGTTCGCGCATCGCGGTGTTGGCGAGGCGCAGGAGGCGCGATCCCAGGTGATAGCCGCGCGATCCCGCGTAGCCGAGGAGCTCGTATCCCTCCAGAGCCTGCAGGAGGCGATGGGTCGTGGAGCGGCTGTAGCCGGTCGACTCCATGACCTCGGTGATGGAATGCGCCCCGGCTTCAACGGCGTCGAGGATGGTGACGACCCGGTGCAGGACGCCGACGCCGTTGCCGTCGCCTCCTGTGGCCGCGCCATCCAACCGTGCTAGACTCATTCCCACATAGTGGTATCACATCCCAGTATTTGGGACAACTTGTGCGGATCCCCAGGTCAGGGCCCACGTAGATCCCGGAAGGAGCGGACCCCGATGCCGCAGACACTCGCGCAGAAGGTGTGGGAACGACATGTCGTCCATCGATCGGACGGTGAACCCGATCTGCTCTACGTCGATCTCCACCTGGTGCACGAGGTCACGAGCCCTCAGGCGTTCGACGGTCTGCGGGTCCACGGGCGACCCGTCCGCCGCCCGGATCTGACCGTCGCCACGATGGATCACAACGTTCCCACGACCGACGGGCCCGTCACGGACACGGTGAGCGCGACGCAGATGGACGCGCTCCGGAAGAACGCCGCGGATTTCGGCATCACCCTGTTCCCGATGGGTTCTTCGGGCCAAGGCATCGTCCACGTGATCGGCCCCGAGCAGGGGTACACGCAGCCGGGCATGGTCATCGTGTGCGGCGATTCACATACCTCGACCCACGGGGCGTTCGGAGCGCTCGCGTTCGGGATCGGAACCAGCGAGGTCGAACACGTGCTGGCCGCGCAGACGCTGCCGCAGCAGCCGGCGAAGACCATGGCCGTCAACGTCGAGGGCGAACTTCCCGCCGGCTGCAGCGCGAAGGACATCATCCTGGCGATCATCAACACTCTCGGCACCGGTGGCGGCGTGGGCCACGTCATCGAATACCGCGGCGCCGCGATCCGGGCGCTGTCGATGGAGGGCCGCATGACGATCTGCAACATGTCCATCGAAGCCGGTGCGCGCGCCGGATTGGTGGCGCCCGACGACACGACGTTCGCCTACGTGGAGGGACGGCCGCACGCCCCGCGGGGCGGGGACTGGTCTCGCGCGCTCGAGGAGTGGGGCACGCTGCCGACGGACGAGGGCGCTGAGTTCGACACGGAGGTGCACATCGATGCGGGAGCGATGCAACCGTTCGTGAGCTGGGGCACCAACCCGGCGCAGTCGGTGACCATCGACCAGGTGGTCCCCGATCCGGACTCGTTCGCGGACGCGGGTCGGCGCGAGGCCGCCCATCGCGCGCTCACTTACATGGACCTCCTGCCGGGAACGCCCATCCGGGACGTCCGCCCCGACACGATCTTCATCGGCTCGTGCACCAACTCCCGCATGGAGGATCTCCGAGTCGCTGCGGAGGTCGTCGCGGGGCGGAGGGTTGCCCAGGGTCTCCGAGCGTTGGTGGTTCCCGGTTCGTTCGCGGTGAAGATGCAGGCTGAGAAGGAGGGTCTGGACCGGATCTTCAGCGACGCCGGGTTCGAGTGGCGCGGCGCGGGGTGCTCGATGTGCCTGGGGATGAACCCCGACACGCTGAAGCCGGGAGATCGCTGCGCCTCGACGTCCAACCGGAACTTCGAAGGCCGGCAGGGGCGAGGTGGGCGCACGCATCTGGTCAGCCCCGCGGTCGCCGCCGCGACCGCGATCGCCGGGCACTTCACGACGCCGGACGACCTGCCCGTTAAGGGGGCCTGAGTAGCATGGAGCCCATCACCGTCATCGAAGGAACCGCGCTGCCGGTCGACCGCAGCGACATCGATACAGACCAGATCATCCCGTCCGAGTACCTCAAACGGATCGAGCGGACCGGCTTCGGACCGTTCCTGTTCGGCGAGTGGCGCGAGGACCCGAACTTCATCATCAACGATCCGCGCTACGCGAGCGCGAATATCCTCATCGCCGGGGCGAACTTCGGCTCGGGCTCCAGCCGCGAGCACGCGCCGTGGGCCATCGAGGACGCCGGATTCCGGGTGGTGATCGCGCCGAGCTTCGCCGACATCTTCCGTAACAACTGCACGAAGATCGGGGTACTCCCGGTGGAACTGCCCGCGGAGTCGGTCCGCGCGCTGATGGATGCCGCGCTCGATGACCCGACCACGCGGATCGTCGTCGACCTTCCGGACCGACGCGTCACGGCGCCTGGCCTCGAAGAGAGCTTCGCGATCGACGACTACACCGCCTGGCGACTGGTCGAAGGCCTGGACGACATCGGCCTCACGCTTCGCCAGGAGGAGAAGATCACCGCGTACGAAGCCACGCGCGAAGCGTGGCTCCCGACGGCCTAGGCGATAACCCAGAACTCCTTGAAGGGGGGCGTGACGTGCCACGTGGTTTCCGTGCCCGCCGGGATGGAGGCGATGACACCGGGCGCCAGCTCGATCGTCGGGCCATCCTTGATCTCCACGAGCGCGGTTCCCTCAAGCACCAGGAGCGTTTCGCGCTTCGGCGGCGTATACGT
>JBDTXD010000148.1:0-4632 GCA_040006375.1 Actinomycetota bacterium | reverse complement strand
CGTGATGGTGCCCCCCAGGTGATCCACCAGGTCCCGGACCATGGACAGACCCAGCCCCGCGCCTCGGAACCTCCTCGTGCTCGAGGAATCCACCTGGTAGAAGCGTTCGAAGATCCGGTCCTGCAGGACGGGATCGATGCCGATCCCATGGTCGCGCACCCAGACCCGGACGCCGGAGCCATGCGCGGCCGCGCCGAGTTCGACCGGAGAGCCGTCGGGGGAGTACTTCAGCGCGTTGTCCAGCAGGTTGGAGAACACGCGACCCAGCAGCTGGCGGTCCGAATGCAGGACCGGCAGGTCGGAAGGCACGTGCACGATGGCCCGCGAGCCCTCACTCGCCAGACCCTCCACGACTTCCCGGCAGAGGTCTTCGAAGAGCACGCGTCCGATCGAGATTGTGAGCTCATCGCTCTCGAGCTTGGCGGTCGTGAGCAGATTCTCCACCAGGCGCAACAATCGGTCACCCTGCCGTTCCATCCGTTCCAGGAACTCTCCACGGAGCGCCGGGTCTTCGCTGAACTCTGCCCGCTGCAGGGTCTTCGCGTAGCCGATGAGGGCCGTCACGGGCGTCCGCAGCTCGTGCGAGACCACAGCGACGAACTCACCCTTCATCCGGTTGAGTTCGCGGAGCTCATCGACGGTGTCATGCTCGGTCTCAAGCAGCTGCTCCAGGCGCGCCGCCTGCGTCTGCAGCACCAGGTTCTGATCGGCGAGCTGCTCGGTGAGCACGCGGCTACGGAAGTACATCTGGCGCGCGAACACCAGGGGCGCCAGGAACACCGCGACCGACCACGGTCCAACACGGTCGTAGAACACGGCGACCACCGCACCCAGGAGCGCGAGTCCGATGTAGCTGCCGAGGAACTCCCAGGGCTGATTGCCGTGCATCTTCACGAGCACTTCGCGAAGGCCCATGTGGTGATCGATCGCGGCGTGGGTGGCCACGAGCAGGGTGTTGATGGCATAGGCCGTTATGGCGGTGACGAGCGCAGCCGGCAGGAGCACCCACCACGTATCGATCGCCGGTGTTCCCTGCGAGCTGAGCTGATGGAAGACGAAGCTGCCGGCGAGCACCGCGAACGCCATCTGGCTCCGGTTCCACACTGCACGTGAGACCCCGACGCGGCCCTGGAGCTCGCGCGGGTCCGACGTCCCGATCAGGGCGATCACCCCCGCCGTGACGGGGGTGAACAGCATCGCTACCCCGATGAGCAACGGGAACGACAGGGAGAGTTCGATGTCCTCCCAGGCCGGGATCGGGATCAGATCGACGGCCACCGTACACACGACGAAGAACGAGAACCCCCAGCCGATGTCGCGAAGTGCCGAGCGGAACACCACTTCCCACGCGAACCACAGGACGAGCGGGACGGTCACTCCGAGTTCCAGCGCCAGCAGGCTCCTGGGTCTCGCCGGCTCGAGGGTGACATCGGGGCCGGCTGCATCTGGAACGGTGACGATCAGGTCCTGCCGGACCTTGACCCCGTTCTCCTTCGTGCCGATCTTCACAACCCGGACCCCTCCGACAGGATGACCCGTCGGCGCCGCTCGCGCCCGGGCTGCATCCCCGCAACGATGAACCATCCAACCCCCAGATGCACGCAGATATCCCCGACAGATACCGCTTGTCCGATGGGACTCGGGATAGCGATGACATCGGCCAGCGGCGCCAGCACCGTGTTCGCGCCGGCCAAGTGATGCTTCGCGCCGCCATGGGCGATGAGATCTGCAACCGTCGAGACCTGGCCGGAGTCCCTGAGCGCGCGCGTGGTGACGGGCATCCCGTGGTTGGCTGCGATGACCAGGAGGTTGAGCCCGAGGCCAACCACGATCAAGAGGAAGCCTGAGGCGCGCAGGTTCGCCGCGGCGAAGGCCAGGAGCAGGCCGAAAGAACCGAGGAGGGCGACGAACGCGCCCTCCCCGGTGAGCGGTGCCAGCTGAAGAGCGATACCAGCGATGGCCAGCCAACTCCACCGGATACGCACGGCCGGAAAGCCAGCCGCGGAGCGGCCGGTGGCGGTGCCGATCGCGAACGCGACCACGATGGTCGCCAAGATGAGCTTCACGGGCGCGGGCTCCTGTAGGGGTACGTGGACCAACGTACTGCGTCAAGCGTCGCTGGTCACCGCCCCGAAAGGGGGGTTCCAAACCCCTAAAGAACCTACATGAGACGTCCGATGGGTCTGGTAGACCGACCGGGCGGAAGGAGGTACGCGAGATGACCGCGAAGATCCGTCGACTGCTGCTCACGCTGGGCTCTGTGGCCGCATTCATGCTGGCCGCAGGTGCCGGCTGGAGGAACTGACCCCTACGGGCTGCCTTCCTGTTCACGGAGTGTTTCCCGTGCCCTGCGCTCCGCCTGTTCGAAGATCTCGCGGGCGGGAACCCCCGCCTCACGGGCGAGCTTCACGCAATCCTCGAACTCCGGGGAGGTGGTCACGACTGCGCCCTCCAAGATCCCGAGTTTCACGCGCACGAGGCCGAACTCGGTACGCACCTGCATCGAGTCGCGCTCCAGCGCCACCTTGTCCACCGCGGTCCCTCGAACACCGAGCGTCCCCGTTTCCCGGAAGAGGACCTGCCGCATCGCGTCGGCTCGGGCAGGGTTGCACAGCACGCTGATCGTGACCGCCGGCCTCCCCTTCTTCATGATGATGGGCGAGAGCCAGGCATCCTGGGCTCCGGCCTCGAACAAGCGCTCCAGAACGTACGGATAGAGTTCCGGGTTCAGATCATCGACGTTGGTTGCCAGGAGGGTTTCTTCCGGCGTTGGCGATCGGTCCTGATCGGATCCCGCGGCCGGGTCGTCCTCCCCGACGAGCACGCGAAGGACGTTAGGAAAGTCCAGGCGGGCGCTGCCCACTCCGTATCCCACCCCATCGGTTCGGATCCGCGGGAGTTCGCCGAAGCCCTCCACGGTGGCCGCCAGGATGGCGGCGCCGGTCGGGGTGACCAATTCCATGGGCACGCCGCGCGAGTAGATGGGGATACCTCGCAGCAACTCGACCACGGCCGGGGCGGGGATCGGCATCATCCCGTGCTCGCTCTTGACCATCCCGAGGCCCGTTGGGACCGCAGACGCGTAGATACGCTCGACCCCGAGCATCGTGAGCGCCAGAGCCGACCCCGTGATGTCGACGATCGAATCGACCGCTCCGACCTCGTGGAATATCACCTGCTCGACCTCGCGGTCGTGCACCGCGGCCTCGGCCACCGCCAGCCGGCGGAAGATCCGCTGCGCGAGCGCTTTCGCCTCGGCGGGGAGGTCGGCCGCCTCCAGGAGCGCGCGGATGTTGGCGTAGGTACGGACCACCGCGCTCGCCCCCGCGTGCACCGTCACCTTCATCGCATGGATCCCGTGGGTATCCACTTCGGCTACCTCCAGATCGAACGGTTCGATCGGAAGGCTCGACAGTCGTTCGCGGATCATGTCCGCGTCGGCTCCGGCTTGGATCAACGCGCCGAGCGCCATGTCCCCGGAGATCCCCGCGATGCAGTCGAAGTACAGGATCCTCATCGCTCAGCATCGGATCCGGGACGAACCGCAGCCACGCGCCGTACCAGGCGGAAGGCGACCTGTGCCGCGCCGAACCCGTTGTCGATGTTCACGACGCTCACCCCCGGTGCGCAGGACGTCATCATGGCGAGTAGCGCCGTCAGCCCTTCGAACGAGGCTCCGTAGCCGACGCTCGTGGGAACGGCCACGATGGGTGTCGAGGTGAGTCCGGCGACGACGCTCGGAAGTGCGCCTTCCATGCCGGCCACCACGATCACCGCGTCGGCAGCCTCGAACGCCCCGCGGTGTTCGAGCACACGATGCACGCCGGCCACGCCGACGTCTGTGATCCGGGTCACGTCGATACGCGCCGCCTCCAATGAGACGGATGCCTCCTCGGACACGGGGAGATCCGATGTGCCTGCGGCCACGACCGCAACCGTTGCCTTCGTTGGTTCGTCGGCTCGCTTGACCACCACCAGCCGGGATCGTTCGTCGTAGGTTGCGCCGGAGACCGCATCGATCGCGGCGGCCGCTTGTTCGGCCGTTGCCCTCGTGACCAGGACCGCGCCGCCGGAGGCCGCCGCTAACGAGCGGGCGATGTCGGCGACCTGCTTCGGGGTCTTGCCCGGACCGTAGATGGCTTCGGGGTGGCCGGTTCGCAGTTCCCGGTGGTGATCGACGCGGGCATCGGGCACGGCCTGGTACGGCAGGGTCCGTAGCACGTCCACCGCCTCGGTCACCGGTGTGCGTCCTGCGGCCACGTCGTCGAGCAATCGAGCCAGGGTTCGTTCGTCCACAAGGAGGGCCATCGTATACTTCGGGCTCCCCTCCGGAACGTCGACGTCCGGGCGGATCGGAGCGATGCGGCATGACCTTCTCCACACACATGCTCACCCTCCTCACCCTCATCGCGCTGGGGCTCGGGGTGTTGGCCCTCGGATTCACGCTGGTCGGTGGAGCAACGCCCCGGCGGTCGAAGGTTCCTGGAGATCCTATCGCGCTCGACGAAACGCTTCGGGGGGTGCTCGAGGGCCACGCCGGGCAGATCAAGCGCCTCGAGAACGCGGCGCGGACGCTGAACGCGACCGACAAGCGGCAGCAGGTCGGTATCGAGGGCGGGATCCGCCGGGTGG
>JBDTXD010000147.1:0-4639 GCA_040006375.1 Actinomycetota bacterium | reverse complement strand
TGGACTACGACGTGATCCCGGCCAAGACGGCCGGGATGCGCGCCGTGTGGGTGCTTCGCGGCGAGGCGCCGGTCGAGCCGACGGGTCCACAGCTAGCAGAAGCCGACGCGGCGGTGCTCACGCTGGACGAGATCCCCGGGGTGCTGGCCGGCTTGTAACGCCGGGCCGGTTGAGCCCTGCGATCAGTTCGTGGTGGGGATGAGCTCCAGCGCGACCGAGTTCATGCAGTATCGGTCGCCCGTGGGCTGGGGGCCGTCCGGGAACATATGACCCAGGTGTCCGCCGCACCTGGCGCATGTCACCTCGGTCCGCTTCATGAACAACGCGCGGTCCTCGGTGAGTTCGACGCCGCCGGGCTCGAGTGGCTCCCAGAAGCTGGGCCACCCCGTCCCGGATTCGAACTTCGTGCCCGAACTGAACAGCGGGGTCTTGCATCCCGCGCACCGGTACACGCCCGGGTCCTTCGACGTGGCGTACACGCCGGTGTAGGCGCGCTCCGTCCCTTTTTTCCGAAGCACCTCGAACTGGTCAGGCGTGAGCCGCTCACGCCATTCCTCCTCGGTGCGGGGCAGCTGCTCCCCGGGCATCGCGCTGCTGGTCTGCTCTGACATCTGCATCTCCTCCTCGACGGTTATGTGTGCCGGGGGGCGCGATCCGTTACGAGGAGAGCGGTGGGTGGTCACCACAGTTCGAGTTGTGATGCCGGCGCGCCCGGCCCCTTCTCCACCCGCGGAACTACGCAGGTGTCGAACGTTCGTCGCGCCAGCCGAAGAGCCCAGCACCTTGCCGGGAGTCGCCCCCGAACCCGACTTCCTACCGCCGTGCTTGGACGCCTCGGGCGAATTCGCGATATTCACGGCCCGCTCCTTGGATATCCCTTGTCATTGAGGGCTTCGTACTGGCTCTTTCTTGACGTTCGTGCGTTTCCCAGGCGTGACTCCTCCTCCCTCGGATGACTTCCCCCACCTACCCTGGCGTCGGCGAGCGAACGGGCCTGAAATCTACGCCGGGGCGGCCGACTCCTAGTCGTCTGTCGGGGTTGTGCCAGGAAGCGCAGTCGTGGCAGAGTCCGTCCCGTGGGGTACCCGGGTGGCTCTCCGCGGCCCGCAGGAGGCGATAGATGTCGATGGTGAAGTATCGTGATGGGACCAAGCTCGTGATCTCTGATGACGCATTCTCAGACACGACCGGCATCCATTGGTTCGAAGGTGAGGGAGACGACCAGGTCAAGTGCACGATCCCCTGGGATGCGGTCGCGCTGTACGTTCAGCCGTGGGCGGAGCAGACGCCCTTCGTGCTCACGTAGACCTCCAGTCGGGTTCCGAATGTCGCGCGATGTCCCACAGCTACTCGAGGATGGGCGTGTAAGTCGTGGGGATCCGTGATCGGCGTCGGCGGCACGACCCTTACGAAGCACAAGGGCGTGTGGCACGAGCAGGCGTGGTGGGGTGCGGGGAGCGGTTGTTCAGCTTGGGTGGAAAAGCCGGCGTATCAGCACGACAATCATCGTCAGATGCGAACGGTCGCCGACGTGTCGGGCTCCCCACGGGGGAAACCGGGGAGATCCAAGCCGACTTCTATCTTCAGGAGGGCGAGGAGCTCGTCTTCATGCGCTCCGGCGCAGAGATCCTGCGGATCATGGCTACCGGCGTAACGTCGATCTCCAAGGCCCGCTAACTCTCGCTCTGTTCCGCTGCGTCGCCGCTTTTCAGCGTCTCCCCCAAGGGCCGAAGGCGATCCACGACCTTGGTGCGAGAATCGTTCCGTGAAACTGCGCCGAGAGAGGATGTTGGTCTTGGGGTCGATCCTGGTGATGTTCGCGGGTTGTGGCGGTGGCCGCCTGCTCGGAGCTAAGGCACTCCTGCAACAGGCGAAATCGCTGCAGTCCGAAGCCGCCGAGGGAGCGCTCCTGGCCCAGGACACTGCCGCCGGTAGGACGACGATCATCTACACCCGCGAGCAGTCCTCCGTCCTCGCCAAGGCCGCCTCCCTGATCGAGCTCTCTCTGTCGAGGGCCACGACCGTGCCAGCGATCGAACCGGACCTCCGCCGATTGGCAGAACTCGCCGGTCGGGTACGCGCGGATCTCGGTCGCATCGGGAACGCCTCCGCAGACGAAGAGCGCGCGCTCGCCCGCGACCTCCAGGCGGCCGCTCAGGCGAGCCAGAAGATCGGGCAGGCGTTCGGATGAACCTGAAGAAGGTCCTCGCCATCGCGCTTGGGATCTTTTCAGCCATCGGGGGTTTCGTCGATATCGGCGATCTCGTGTTCAACACGCAGGCCGGAGCCACGTTCAGGTTCCAGCTCTTGTGGGTCGTCGTGATCGGCGTACTCGGGATCATCGTCTACTCGGAGATGTGCGGTCGCGTCTCGGCGGTCGCCAAGCGCCCCGTCTTCGACCTGGTCCGTGAACGGACGGGCTTCGGTGCGGGACTGGCCACCCTGGTCGCCTCCGAGGTCGTCAACCTCATGACCTGCGCGGCGGAGATAGGAGGGGTCGCGATCTGTCTCCAGCTGCTCTCCGGTCTGCCGTACCGCCTTTTGATCCCGGTCGGGGTGCTGGTTCTTGTGGTCAGCGCCTGGGTGCTGCCGTTCAGGTGGATAGAGCGAGCCTTCGGCTATCTCGGTCTCTGCCTGCTGGTCTTCGCTGTCGCGGCTATCAAGCTTCACCCGGCGTGGAGCCAGGTGGCCCGGGGCTTCGTGCCCGGCTCCCACACCGGGGGAAGCCTGCTGGTGTACCTCTACTTCGTCGTGGGCCTCCTCGGAGCGGCGATGACTCCCTACGAGGTCTACTTCTATTCCTCCGGCGCGGTCGAGGACGGCTGGGGTCTCAAGGATCTCGGCCTGAACAAGGTGACGGCGATCATCGGCTACGCCCTCGGCGGCTTCCTCTCCTTCGCGTTGATGATCGTTGCCGGGATGCTGTTCCTACCGAGAAGCATCTCGCCGCAGTTCTTAGGCACGCCGGCGCTAGGCCCCGAGCATGTCTTCGGTCGCGTGGGCCTGCTGCTGGCGCTCGTCGGCATCATCTTCGCCGTCGGCGGGGCGGCCATCGAGACCTCCTTCGCCGGCGCGTACAACCTGGCCCAATTCTTCGGCTGGCGGTGGGGGAAGAAGGAGCGGCCCGCAGCCGCCTCGCGTTTCACCCTCTCGTGGCTGGCGATCTTCGCGCTTGCCCTGCTGGTCGTCATGACCGGTTACGACCCGGTCAGACTGACGGAGTACTCGGTGATCTTCTCAGTCGTCGCGCTACCGTTGACCTACTTGCCGATCCTGCTCGTAGCCAACGACTACACCTACATGGGTGCGCACGTGAACGGGAAACTGGCTAACTTCCTTGGCGTGTTCTATTTCGTCGTCATCCTCGTGATCGCCGTTGCGGCCATCCCGTTGATGCTGATCACTCACGGCGGCCAAGGATGAACAAGAGCACCGAAGTTGACATCGCTCTCGGCATCCTCGATCACCAGCTCGTTGATAGCGAGGGGACGAACTGCGGCAAAGTGGATGATCTTGAGATCGCCGGCCTGGACGGCGACGCACCTGAAGTGGTCGAGATCCTCGTCGGCGGGAGCGCCTGGCGCTCTCGCGGCCTCCTCGGAAGACTCGCGGCCCGCCTGGGGGGAAGCGCGGTCCACGTGCGGTGGCGGGAGGTCGAAGCGGTCACATCAGTGGTTACCCTGAAACGCCCGGCGGCCGAGCTGCGCCTGAACCGTGGGGACGATCGCTGGGCGCGCCTGGTCGGGAAAGTGCCGGGATCCTGATGCGACTGTCCGAACTCCTGAACAGAGAGATCGTCAGCGAGTCCGGGCAGCGGCTGGGCCGCGTGCACGACGTCCGTGGAGAACTCGTTGGAGGACGCCTGCGGGTGACCGGCCTGGCAGCGGGCAGGCGTGGCATCCTCGAACGCTACGGCGTCGGAACCCACGGGAGTGGCGGACCGGGGCGGACGAAGGCGCGTGGCCACGCAATCATCCCTTGGGAGCGGGTCGTCCGCGTCGCGTCGGAGGTAGTGGTCCGTGACTAGCCCGGACAGCGCACCGTTACCTCTCGATCTCTCCTAACGCAGCACGCAGTTTCCCCATGCCAAGGCGCGTGCGGGATTTCACCGTCCCGAGTGGCAGGGACAACCTCTCCGCTACCTGCGATTGGGAGAGCCCCCCGAAATACATGAGGTCGATCACCTGGCGTTGTGAGGCGGGAAGATCACCGAGGGCGCGGCGGGCGTTCGCCCGCTCCTGAAAAAGGCTCAGGTCGGCCACGACCATTTCGCTCGGATCGCGTTCCTCGCGGCCCACGAGCGAGAAGCCACTCAGACGCGAGGCGCGGGAGCGTTGGGTTTCCTCCCGCCGCACGCAATCCACAGCGCGATGGTGAACGATCGACAGCAACCACGTTCGTACGCTTGCATGCTGAGATCGGTAGCGATCAGGCGCACGCCAGACGGCGAGGAATGCCTCCTGAACGGCATCATCGGCCAGATGGTGCTGTCCGAGCACGCTCCGAGCTACCGCGATCGCGGTCGGAGCATGTCGCTCGAACAGGCGCGTGAAGGACTCGGCGTCACCACCGAGGATCCGGTCCATCAGCTGGTCGTCTCGGGGTTCGCCCGATGGGCGAGCTAGCACGGGTGCCCGCT
>JBDTXD010000146.1:0-4752 GCA_040006375.1 Actinomycetota bacterium | reverse complement strand
TGCTGTCGAACGCCGGCGGCGCCTGGGACAACGCGAAGAAGTACATCGAGGACGGCAACTTCGGCGGCAAGGGTTCGGACAGCCACAAGGCGGCGGTCATCGGCGACACCGTCGGTGACCCGTTCAAGGACACCGCCGGTCCTGCGCTCAACCCGCTGATCAAGGTCATGAACCTGGTGGCGGTCCTCATCGCGCCGCTGGTGGTCACACACCAAGGCGACACCGCGTTCCGCCTGGGCGTGGGCGGGGCCGCCGTCATCATCCTGGGGATCGCCATCTACGCCTCGAAGACGCGCAAGTCCGATCTCGAAGAAGATCTGAAGAGGGCACGAGCGGGAACCTCGGCGTAGCGCCGAGGTTCCTTCGTAGGGCATGGGTGCGCTCCGCCGGTTCCTGGACAGGCTCTCGGAAAGCGATGAGGCGCGTCATGCCACCGAGATCAAAGACTGGGCCTCGACGATCCCCGAGTCGGTTCGCATCGCCGACGCGCCCGCCCGACAGGCGGTGAAGATCGCCGGCGTGATCAAACGGATGACCGTGTTCCCGATGCAGGGAAAGGAATCGTTGGAGGCGCTGGTCTCTGACGGCACCGGCGAGGTGGCGGTGGTCTTCATGGGACGCCGCGGGATACACGGTCTCACGCTCGGGACCCGAGTGGTCGTTGAAGGGGTCCTGGCCGACCAACGCGGTGAACGCCGGATGATGAATCCGCGGTTGGAATTCGTGCCGTAGGTCCGCTAGATACTTGCGCCGCCGTCAAGCGGGTCGCTGGGAACGCCGCCCGGCCGGTCGCCGATGATCACGTCGCGCAGACCCTGCTCCGAGGGAGCACTCGCGAGCGCCACCACCTCATCGCCTGCCACCAGCACGGTCTCAGGCTGCGGGATGACCACGTGCCCGTCGCGCAGGACCGCCACGACCGCCGAGTCCGGCGGCATCCGGAGTTCATAAAGCGGCTTCCCGATCGAAGGAGAACCATCGGGGAGGGTCATCTCCACGATAGACACCCGCCCGCCCTCCAACCGCAGCAGTCGAACCAGATCGCCCACGGTCACCGCCTCCTCGACCATCGAAGTGAGGATGTGGGGAGGGGAGACCGCGGCGTCCACGCCCCACTGTTCGGTGAAGAGCCATTCGTTCTTGGGGTGATTGACGCGGGCCAGGACGCGGGGGACGGCGAACTCTTGTTTCGCGAGCAGCGAGGTTACGAGGTTGTCCTCGTCGTCGCCAGTCGCTGCGACGATGACCTCGGTCTGGGCGAGTTCTGCTTCCTCGAGGACCCACGGCTCGCAGGCGTCGCCGTTGATGACCTTCACGTTGGGTGCGAACTGCGCGAGCTTCTCGCTGAGATCGCGGTTCTGTTCGATCAGCGTGACCTCGTGGCCGCGTTCGGACAGATCGACCGCCAGGTGCCGGCCCACTGCTCCTCCGCCGGTGATCGCGACCTTCATCAGGCGTGTTCCCCAGCCGGTGCGGCAAGGACCTGATCGACCGAGTCCATGCCGTCTTTCGTGAGCATCAACACCAGGAAGTCGCCGTCCTTGAGCATGGTTTCGGGGGTGGGAAGGAAGCCCGATCCCCCGCGCGAGACCCCGGCAACCAGGATGTTGCCGGGAACGTTCAAGGAGGTGGCCGGCTTGCCGATCAGGTGCCCGGGGATCGGGACCCGCATACGCAGGAGATCGCCGCCTCCCATCGATTCCCGGATCTCCTTGCCGACGTGCATGAGCATCAGCTGGATCTGCTTCACGCCCCACTTCGTCGTGGCGACCGTCGGGATGTTCAGGCGTTCGTAGATCTCGGCGCGGCGCGGGTCGTAGATCCGAGCGACCACGCGCGGCACGTGGTAGTACTCGAGCGCCACCCGTGCGGAGACGATGTTCGAGTTGTCCCCGCTGCTGACCGCAACGAACGCATCGGCGTCCCGGATACCGGCGCTCTCCAACACATCCCGGTCGAACCCGAGGCCCACCACTTGCTTGATGCCGTCCTCGAGCGGATACGTGTAGAAGGCTTCGGGGTTCTTGTCGATGACGGTGACGTCGTGATCGCTCGCCAGGAGCTGATCGGCCAGCTCGGACCCTACTCGACCGTTACCCATGATCAATACGTGCATAGGCCGGTTACCTTAGCCCACGTCCGACGCCGCTGGCACGTCGGCGGCCTGCGGTTTCGGTGCGAAGTAGAACGGCACCGCGGCGATGTCGATATGGGCGTACCGGCCCAGCGCCCGCGCGATCTTCCGGCTGGTCCGATCGTGGAGCACGCGCTGACGGAACTTCGGGAAATCGCGCCGCGGCATGACCACCGTCACTTCGGCGCCTCGGTCGGTCTGGTCCAGCACGTAGCGTTCCAAGGCGCGAGAGATGTTTCGGTCCCAGCATTCGATGACGTCCAACTGCACCGGGATGTGGTGGTCCATCCACCGCTCGGCGAGCCTCGTTGCCGCATCGGGGTCAACGGCCGCATGGACGGCGCGGATGTCTGTGGCTCCCAGGCTGAGAGCGTAGGTCGCGGCGCGCAGCACCGCCTGGTCGATCGCGTCCACCAGGATCACCACGGTGTGGGTCCCGCGAGGGGCGAACCTGACGACCGGTTTCGCGTGCTCGTCATAGGTCAGGGGATGGACGCCGTCGGGGTGGTCGCGCACGAGCGTCACGCGGACCTGCTCGTAGGGGAGCAGCGCCCGTGTGAGACGCGTGCCGACCCGCCCGTCCGAGAGGCGTTCCGTGCGCGAACTCTCGTGGGCAACGGGCACCAAGACGTTGACATCCCGGTCCTCGGGCATGGCGGCGATGAAGCCGGCCAAACGGCTCGCGTTGTCCCCGCGTCCTCGGATGACCCTGAAGGGGATGGCGCTGAGCCCAGCCGAACTCCAGGCGGTTTCCAGTTCCAGCGTCCGCAGCTGGTCGTCCTCTATGTGCACGGCCCGGATGTCGTCGGCCCGGATAGTTTTCGCGTATTGGAGTGCGTGGATGGTCTTCGAGTCGACGTCATCCACCAGGACCAACGTCAGCGGCCTTGGCCGCAGGACGTCCACGGTGAAGCTGTCGAGGTCGCGCTCCAGTTCCGCTTCCTCACGGTCGTACTGGTGGGCCATGCGGGTTAGGAGGACCACGAGGATGGGGACGAGGAGCATGACCGCCCACGCGCCCTCGAAGAACTTCTCCTTCGCGATGATGGCCAGGATGATCGCCGTCGCCATCGAACCAAGGCCGTTGATGAAGAGGCCGAGCTTCCAGCCCTTCTCCCGCAGCCGGAGATGCCGCTTGGCCATCCCCGCCTGACTCAACGTGAAGGAGGTGAACACGCCGATGGCATAGAACGGGATGAGCTTGTCGACCCTGGCACCGAAGGCCGTCACGATCACCCCGGCGGCAACGGCCAGCGCGATGATGCCATTGGAGAAGACCAGACGGTGTCCCCGCGTCGTGAACTGTTTCGGCAGGAAGTTGTCCCCGGCCTGGAAACTCGCGAGGCGCGGGAAGTCTGCGAACGCCGTGTTCGCTGCCAGGACAAGCACCAGCGTGGTCGCGGTCTGAAGCACATAGAAGAGGACATGCCCGAACGCCCCACCGCCGAATATCGCGCGCCCGATCTCGGCGAGCACGGTCGTCTGGTTGTGGGGATCGGGCACCACCTGAAGGTGCTTCGCGAGGAACGAGATGCCGAGGAACATCGTTCCGAGCGTGATGCCCATCGCCATCAAGGTGGCTCGCGCGTTCTTCCACTCCGGTGGCTTGAATGCGGGCACGCCGTTCGAGATCGCCTCTACCCCGGTCATCGCCGTTGAACCCGAGGCCAGCGCATGCAACCCCAAGCTGAGGGGCACTACCCCGAAGGCAACCAAGCCCAACTGCTTGCCCTTGGTCGCCCATTCCTGCAAGAAGAGCCCGGACGCGACCGGATGAAGGGATCCGGTCAGCATCCGGACGAAGCCGATCCCCAGCAACAAGAAGATCATGGTGATGAACACGTACGTGGGGATCGCGAAGATCCGGCCCGACTCCTTCACGCCGCGGAGGTTCCCGACCGCGATGAGGGCGATGAACCCGACCGCCAGCGGAACCCTGAGTGCCGTTGTGCTCGGAACGGCGGCAATGATCGCCGCCACACCTGCCGACGTGGAGACAGCGACCGTGAGGATGTAATCAGTAAGGAGCGCGACCCCGGCCACCTGAGCCGGGATGAGGCCGAAGTTGTCTTTCGTCACGATGTAGGCGCCACCGGCCGACGGGTACGCGCGGATCGTCTGGCGGTAGCTGAACATCAAGATCGCGAGGACCGAGACGATCACCAGCGACAGCGGCATGATCACGGCGAACGCCGCAGCCGCCACCGCCCCGAACACGAACAACGTTCGGAGCATCTGTTCGGTGGCGTAGGCCACAGACGACAACGCGTCGGATGAGAAGACCGCCAATGCCGTCAGCTTGTTCAAGCGCTCGTGGATGAGATGCGCGGTGGGGATGGGCCTGCCCAGGATGAACCGCTTGGCCGCGTAGCCCGTCCCTTGGGGCAGGGGTTGGTGATCGCCGCCGGGCCCTCCCTCAGGAAGGGCTGCGTTCGGCCTGCCTGATCCCTTTTCCTTCGTGTGCACCGGTTCCCTCTCTTCGATGACGTTTCTCTGTTGAGAGTCGGCGAAACGGCGTGAGGGGTTCGTGAAGGAACCCTCGCCACGCGTGAGGAAGTCGTGAAAGGGGCTAGCGTTGTGGCATGCGGTTCTCCGGGCGTATCGAGCAGTTCCTCCAG
>JBDTXD010000145.1:0-4788 GCA_040006375.1 Actinomycetota bacterium | reverse complement strand
GCAGATGGGCGCGCAGATCGATGGCACCGGCACCAGCACGTTGGAGATCCACGGTGTGGGCACGTTCGTGCCGGCCGAACACACGGTGGTCGCCGATCGGATCGAGACCGGCACGTGGGCGATGGCGGCGGTCGCCACGCGCGGTGACGTCGAACTCCTGGGGGGCCGGCAGGACCATCTGGAGATCCCGCTGACCAAACTCGCCGACGCCGGCGCCGCCATCGAGGTAACCGGCGGCGGCCTCCGCATCCGTCAGGACGACCGCCCGCGTGCCGTTGATTTCGTCACCTTGCCGTATCCGGGCCTGGCGACAGACTTCCAGCCCATCCTCATGTCGACCCTCGCCACGGCTGCGGGGACCAGCATCGCCACGGAGAACGTCTTCGAGAGCCGGTTCCTCTACGTGGACGAGTTGCGCCGCATGGGCGCCGACATCCGAACCGAGGGGCACCACGCCGTCATCCGCGGGGTGGATCGCCTTTCGGCAGCCCCCGTCCGCGCTCTGGACATCCGGGCGGGGGCGGCGATGGTCATCGCGGCACTCTGCGCGGAGGGCATGACCGAGATCTCGGACATGCACCACGTCGACCGCGGGTACGAGGACTTCGAAGCCAAGCTCGCAGCCCTGGGCGGGACCGCCGTCCGCGAGCACGCATCGTCCGTGCTTCCGTGACGCGGAGGAGCTCGCTCGCCGGGCTCGTCTTGATAGCCGTCGCTTTCGCAGGGGGTATCGCCACAGTGGCAGGTCCGGCGACCGCCGAGATCGCCCCGAACCCAAACGTCGTTGTTATCACGCTCGACCATGCGGGGTTTCAAGACGTGCTCGGGGATGCACGCGCGGCAGCGTTGGCATCGTTCGGCGGAGCAGCGCTTGTTAGCCAGCGGGTCCCATTCGAGAGCGCCATCCGCAGTGTGTTCGGCCTATCCTCGCGTCCCTTCGGGCATCGAAATGCAGGTTCGGTCGCGGGGGTAAGCGGCGGCACCGACCGGCAGAAGCTAGACGATATTTTTGCTCGATTCGGCCGGTCGCTGCGGGTGATGGGCTCGACTCCCGTGGTCGTGATCTTCGTGTCGACTTCCCCATCGGATGCCGAGATACGAGGGGGGGATGAACTCGGGGCGGTGGTGATGGGAACGGGCCCCGCGGACGAGATAGCCCGGGCTCTTGGATCGCCTCCGTCGGCGCCGGAGGCCAGAGCGCTGACTTCCGATTCGACTCGGCGCGACGGAGCGGTGACGAGTTCGGACATAGCAGTAACGTTGGCCCATCTCTCGGGAACGACGGTATCGGCTTCAGTTGACGGCTCGGAGATCCGAACGACGTACGCCCCGGCGCCGTTCGACCTCTATCAGCGCTACCGTGATCAGCGCCGGCTCACCGTTCCTATCGGCGTCGCGACGGCGATCTACGGCGCGATCGCGGGACTGTTCGGGTTGGCGGTTGCCCTCCTGGGAACGCGCGTTTCGGAGCGCATCAGGACCGCGGCGGCGTGGGGAGCGATCTCCATCATCCCGCTCGGGCTCGCGCTGCTGGAAGTGGGGAGGTTCCCGAGGCTCACCTACGGCGTGGTGGCGGCGTTCCTGGTCGGGGTGACGGTCGTCGGCGCGTCCGCCTCGATGGCGATCGCCCGCCGGCATGGGGCGGTGAGGGCGATCGTCGCGCTTGGATCCGCCGTCCTGGTGGTACTCGCCGTCGAGGCGGCGCAGGATTGGCCGGGCGCCATCACCCCACTTCTGGGTGGTTCGCAGCTCGACGGTGGCCGCTTCTTCGGCTTGCCGAACGCGTTCATCGGCCTGGTGCTAGGGGCAGCCGTCTTCGCGGCGTTGGGCCCCCGGCGCATCGCTCTCGGCGCGGCGTTGGTGTTCGGCGCGGGCCTGATCGTGGGCTCGCCGTGGGCGGGATCGGACTTCGGCGGTGCGATCACGCTGTCCGCTGCGGCGGGCCTGTGGTGGGGGTTGCGCGCTCGCGTCTCGACCATCCGGGCGACGCTCTCCACCGGGGCCGCCGCTGTTGCCGGCGCCGCCATCGTCCTGGTGATGCAGCGATACCTCGCATCCACGCCGACGCACATCACCCATCTGGCGGAGGGCACGGGACACCCAGGCGGGATACTCGGGACGATCGGGGAGCGGCTCCGGATCGGCGCGAAGCTGGTCCTTACACATCCATTCGCGGTGATCCCGGTCGCAGGTGTCCCCGTCGCGCTTTGGATCGTGCTCCGGCCGCGGGGGACATTGCGATCGGTGCTGGGCTCGGACCCGGCGTTGACCGCTGCGCTCATCACCGTCCTCGTCGGCAGCCTCGTGGCCTACGCCGTGAACGACACCGGCGCCTCTGCCCTGGGTCTCGGGTTCGCTTCGGCGGTGTCAGCCCTGCTCTTCGTGTACCTGCTCCGCGCCGGTCAGACGGTGGTGAGCACATGAGTCGGCCGATCCCTGCCCGCGGTGACGTACCGCTACCCGATCCGCCTGTCCAACGTCCGAGGGCCACGTGGACGGTGTTCCATTCGTTCGGGATCTTCTTCCTGGGCAACGTGATCATCGGGCAGGCCCTTGTCGGTTTGATCGTGCTGTATCTGCTCGGCGCTACCGTCGGGCCGACGGACGGGGCGACGACACCCATCCTCGTGGCGAGCCTGTTCGCCGACATCGCGATGGCGGCGACCATCGTCGTGTGGCTGCGTCTGCGCCACGAACCCATCGTGCCGCTGCTGGGCGTGCCGGAGCGGGGACGATGGATGACCGAGATCGCCATCGGCATCGCCTCGGGCGCGATCCTGTATGTCGTGGTGGACTTCGCCGTCGCGAATGGCGTCACCTGGCTCGTACAGGAGGTTTCGAACAAGCACGTCGTGTCGCCACATCAGCTCTCGCCCGCCCTCTCCACGGCTGGCAAGGTGCTCGCGGCGTTCGTCTCGATCGCCATCGCCCCCGCCGCCGAGGAGCTGTTCTTCCGCGGGATCCTGTTCCGCGGAGTCCGGGACCGCCGCGGGTTCGTCCCCGCGGCCGCAGTGTCCTCGGTCGCCTTCGGGCTGGCGCACTGGGGCACGGGGGATTGGCGGGGGTCGCTCATCCTGGTGCTCAGCATGATGGTGACGGGGCTGGGATTGGCGTTCTTGTACGAACACCGGAAGAACCTGGTGACGAACATCGCCGCCCATGCCATGTTCAACATCATCGGGATCGTCCTGCTCTTCCGGTTCCCGAAGTTCGGCACGTAGTTCGTTCGTATGCTGACGGTCGAGAAAGGGGTTCGGATGCCGGAGTTCCCGAGCGATGCGTGGTTCCAGGACTTCATCGTGCGCATCAACGGCTCATCCGTCTACCGCACGGCGGCGAAGGACTGGGAGGGCGACATCGCGTTCCTGATCGAGGCCGAGCCCGACAAGCATATGCCCACCGACGTGTGGGGCTACCTCGATCTCTGGCACGGATCGTGCCGCGGCGGGGGCGTCGTGTCGGCTGCAGAGGGCGAGACCGCGGCCTTCGTGATCCGCGGCCCCTATTCGCGCTGGAAGGACGTGCTGCGGGGCGATCTCGACCCGATCCGCGGCATGGTGCAGGGCAAGCTCCAGGTTCGCGGGGATCTGCCCACGATCATCCGGTACGTCAACGCCGCCAATGAGCTGGTGCATCTCACCGGCACGGTGGACACGGTCTTCCCGGACGCATGATGCGCGCCGTGGTGTTCGAGGGTCCCGGTTCGGTTGCGGTCCGCGATGTGCCCGAGCCCGAACTCCTCGGCGCCGACGACGCCATCGTGCGCGTCACACTGTCGGCCATCTGTGGATCGGATCTGCATTTCCTCCACGGCAAGACCCCGATGGATCCGGGAGACATCCTGGGCCACGAGGCGGTCGGGGTGGTCGATGCAGTTGGCGCGGGGGTGATGAGGGTTCGCCCGGGCGATCGTGTCGTGATCTCGTTCGACATCGCGTGCGGTGATTGCTGGTACTGCGGGACAGGGATGTCGGCGCTCTGCGACCGGAGCCAGATGTTCGGCGGCGGTCCGTTCACAGGGTCGGTGCCGGGCGCGCAGGCGGAGCGGGTGCGCGTGCCTCGCGCCGATGTCAACCTGCTCCGAGTGCCCGATAGCCTCGAGGACGAACGAGCGCTGTTCCTGGGTGACGTCCTCACCACGGGTTTCTATGCGGCGTCGCTCGGCGGGATCCGGGTGGGCGACACAGTGGCGGTGGTCGGGGCCGGCCCGCTTGGGTTCTTCTGCGCGCAGGCAGCGGCCTCGCTCGAGCCTGCGCGCGTGTGTGTGGTCGACCCCGACCCGGGCCGCCTGGCCCTCGTCGCTTCGACCGGAGCCACGCCGGTGGACCCGGCCACCCGTCATCCGCAGATGGCCGCGGCGGAGGTCACCGACGGCCGGGGCGCGGACGTGGTCATCGAGGCGGTGGGGAGCGCGGATGCGTTCACCTCGGCGGTTTCCATAGTGCGTCCCGGTGGGACCGTCGTCGTGGCGGGTGTGTACGCGGGCGAGACGGCCGAGATCCAGCTCGGGTTGTACTGGACCCGGGCACTGGACCTCCGCTTCACCGGGCTCTGTCCGATCCACGCCTGGTGGGGTCAGGCGATGCAGGCCGTGGTAGACGAGCGACTTCACCCTCTGCCCCTCATCTCGCATCGGCTCCCGTTGGAGGACGCGGCAGCCGGATATGCGCTCTTCGACCGGCGCGAAGCGACGAAGGTGGTCCTGCGCCCGTGAATGATGTGGTGTACGTGGATCCCGCGCCCAGCGGTCTGGCTTCGATGCTGGGAGGCCTCATCGAGCAGAATCTG
>JBDTXD010000144.1:0-4789 GCA_040006375.1 Actinomycetota bacterium | reverse complement strand
GGTCGACGTCGCCGACCACGAAGAAGATCGAACCGAGGATCGCGATGAGGTCGGGCACCAGCTGACCCGGCAGGATCGCGGGGATCACGCTCACGTTGCTGAAGGACGGCGTCCGCATCTTGACGCGGTAGGGCTCCTTCTTGCCGGTACCCACCACGTAATAGGACATCAGTCCGAGCGGGTTCTCCGTTCGAACGTAAACCTCGCCCTCTTCGATGGTGAGCTTCTTCGGCAGACCGCTCGCGCGGAACTGGCCGGCGGGAAGCTTCTCCATACACTGCTCGATGATCTTGCACGATTCCCGCACGCGTTCCACAAGCACCCAGAGGCGGTCGTAGGAGTCCCCGCGCGTGCCGAGGGGCACGTTGAACTCGACCTCGCCGTACTTCTCGTAGGGCTCGTCCTTGCGTGGGTCCATCGGGACGCCGCTCGCATGCAGGACGGGTCCGCTGGTGCCGTAGGCGATCGCGGTCTCCGGCGAGATCACACCGACGTCGCGGCACCGCGCGAAGATGATCTCGTTGCCCATGATGAGCGTCTCGAAGGTCTTCACCCACTTCATGGTGGCCGTCAGAGCTTCGGCGCTCTTCTTCAGGAACCCCGCCGGCAGATCGTCCTTGAGCCCGCCGACGCGGCAATACGAATGGTGCATCCGCGCCCCGGTACACGACTCCAGCATGTCCTGGATGAGTTCGCGCTCGATGAACGAATAGAAGATGGGCGTCATGGCGCCGAGTTCCAGCGGATAGGAGCCGGCGAACATCAGATGGTTCAGGATCCGGTTCCACTCGGCGATCATCGTGCGGATCCATTGCGCGCGCTCCGGCACTTCGATGCCGGCCAGACGTTCGACCGCGATGGTCCAGCCCAGTTCGTTGTTGAAGGCGCTGATCCAGTCGTGGCGGTTCATGAGGACCAGGGTCTGGCGAGCGTCGCGATACTCAGCGAGCTTCTCGGCGCCTCGATGCATGTAGCCGATCACGGGTTCGGCGCGCTTGATGACCTCGCCGTCCAGTTCGAGCACGATACGGAGCACGCCGTGCGTGGAGGGGTGCTGCGGACCGATGTTGAGGATCATGTCCTCGGTGCTGAGGCCGGCGACCTCGAACTCAAGCCCGCCGCCGCGGATCATCGAGGTGATCTCGTGGCCGCTCTGGAACGCCGGGCGCTCTCGGGTGTCTGCCATGGGCGCGCCTATGGTACGCGAAGCGGCCAGCACGTACGTTGCGAACCCAGCGAGGTGGCCAGCCACTTCACCCCAGCGATCGAACAGCTCATCGAGTCCGCGAGGGAGTAACCTCCCGTTCGTGAGCGACGGACGACGCCACCTTCCTTCGATCGATGCGCTCCTGCGCTCGACGCCGGGCCAGCGAGCCGCGAAGAGCCTGGGTCGGCCCCTGCTGAAGGCGACGCTCACGGCGGTGCTCGATGAGGCCCGCTCGGTCGATGGGACCGGCACCGGCGCTGCCCCGTCGGCGGACAGCATCTTGGCGCGGGCTGCCGCGATCGCCTCTCGCGCCAAGTCCGGACTCACGCCGGTGATCAATGCGACCGGTGTGATCCTCCACACCGGGCTGGGACGCGCTCCACTTCCGGAAGCCGCGGCCAAGGCGGCCGCGCGCGCCGGGCGCACCTATGGCGACCTGGAGGTCGACCGCGACACCGGCGCGCGAGGCAAGCGAACCACCCGAGCCGAACTCCTGTTGACCGCCCTCACGGGCGCGGAGGCGGCGTTCGTCGTCAACAACTGTGCCGCCGCGCTCCTCCTCAGCCTGGCCGCGCTTGCCAAAGGCAAGGAGGTTCTGGTCAGCCGCGGTGAACTGATCGAGATCGGCGGCGAATTCCGGATCCCCGACATCCTTGGTGCAAGCGGCGCCAAGCTCAAAGAGATCGGCACGACGAACCGCACGCGGATGTCCGACTACAAGGGTGCCCTCGGACCGAAGACGGGAGCCATCCTCAAGGTCCATCCGTCCAACTACCGGGTGGTGGGCTTCACGTCGGCGGTTCCCGCGAAAGACCTCTCGGCGCTCGCCCACAAGCACGGCGTTCCCTTCCTCTTCGACGTTGGGTCGGGGCTGCTGTCCGGCGGGCACGGGATGCCGCCCGATGAACCCGACGTTCGCGGGGCGCTCGCCGATGGGGCGGACCTGGTGACGTTCAGCGGCGACAAGCTGCTCGGGGGCCCGCAGGCGGGGTGCATCGTCGGCAGCGCGGATCTCGTCGCGAAGCTCAAGCGCCATCCCATCGCGCGTGCGGTGCGCCTGGACAAGATGCAGGTCGCCGCCCTCGAGAACGTGCTGGTGCTCCACGGAACGGACCGCGAACACGAGATCCCGGTGCAGCGGATGGTGCGCGAGACCGCCGACTCGATCGGCAAGCGTGCCCACCTGCTGTCGGAGACCCTGGGCGGGGACCTGGAACACGCGCACGTCCACAGGTGCGAATCCGTTATCGGTGGAGGGGCAACTCCGGGTACCGCGTTGGCGTCGTGGGGTGTCCGCGTGACGGTGCCCGATCCGCCCGCGTTCGCGGCGCGGCTCCGGATGGGGTCGCCGAGCGTGTTCTGCCGGGTCGAGGAGCGATCCGTCCTCTTGGACGCCAGAACCGTTGCAGCCGAAGAGCTACGCGATCTAGCCCGGGCCGTCCTGTATGCCTTGGAAGGCGACGACGACGGCGAGGATTGACGTGGCAGCGTCGCCGCAGCTCCGAGTGGTGGCCACGGCCGGACACGTGGACCATGGCAAGTCCACGCTGGTAGCCCGGCTCACCGGCATCGATCCGGACAGGTGGGAAGAGGAGAAGCGGCGCGGTCTAACGATCGACCTCGGCTACGCCTGGTGCACCCTCCCAGACGGGCGAGAGATCGGGTTCGTCGATGTTCCGGGTCATGAGCGATTCATCGCGAACATGCTCGCGGGCGTCGGACCGGTTCGTCTGGTGCTCTTCGTTGTCGCGGCGGACGAGGGGTGGAAGCCCCAGAGCGAGGAGCATCTCCAGATCCTGGATGTCCTCGGCGTCAGCGGCGCGCTGATCGCGCTCACCAAGACTGACCTGGTGGATGCGGAACACCTGGAGCGCACGCGGCTCGATGTGCTCGATCGCGTCGCGAGCACGGCACTGGACGGTGCCCCCATCGTGCCGGTTTCAGCTTCGACCGGGGATGGGGTCGGGGAGATCGTCGGCGCCCTCGCGACGATGGTGTCGGCGGCGACCCCGCCCGCTCCCGCGCGCGCCCGGCTCTTCATCGACCGGATCTTCGCGATCAAGGGTGCGGGGACGGTGGTGACGGGAACGTTGGAGGGTGGGGACCTTGCGGTTGGGCAGGATGTGCAGATCCTGCCTTCGGGCGGCCGGGCGCGGATCCGTTCATTGCAGACCCACAAGCAGAGCGAGGAGCTGGCGGCGCCGGTGAGCCGGGTCGCGGCTAACCTGGTCGGAGCGGAACGGGACGACCTGGTGCGGGGTGACGTGCTGGCCCTTCCCGGCCAATGGCGCCCGGGCACGGTGATCGAAGCGCAGCTCCGAGCCGTGCGAGGTTTGGGCCACCCGATCACGCCGCGCGGCGCGTACAAGCTCTACGCGGGTTCGGCCGAGGTGGACGCACGTCTGCGCGTCTACGGGACTCCGCCTTCACCCGGCGAACCCGGCGACACGCCCGCGTACGTCAGACTCCGGCTCTCTCGCGCGCTGCCGCTCGCGCCCGGCGACCGGTTCGTGCTCCGGGAATCGGGGCGGCGCGAGACGGTCGGCGGTGGGGTGGTGCTCGACACCGCTCCGTCCGGCCGCGCGGGCACGGACGCCCCGGCCCGGTTGGCCGCGCGCGCGGCGGCGCTGGAGAGCGGAGACACTCAGCGGCTCGTTGCCTTGCTGATCGCCGAGCGTGGAGCCGTGCCCGCCGCGTCCCTGGTGGAGCAGCTCGGCGTCGCCCCTCCGCCCGATGGCTGGCACTTCTCCGATGGCCTCCGCCGGGAGTTCGCCGATGTCGTCGTGGAAGCGCTGGCCGAACACCATCGGGCCAACGCGTTGCAGCCGGGGGCGGATCTGGACGCCATCCGGCGCGTCGTGACGGGTGCCGCTCGCCGGGCCGGCGTGCGGACCGATCCGGCCCTGGCGGACGCCGCCATAGCCGAGCTGGTCACGGAAGGAGCGGTCATCCGTGAGGGCGGGGTGCTCCGGCTTCCCGACCACCAGCCTGGGCCGAACGTCGACCCCCAGGCCGAGCGGCTCCTGGCGGCGGTGGATTCGCCCACGCCGCCCACGACGAAGGAGCTGCAGAGCGCCGGTTTCACGCGCGACATCATCGACGCGGCGGTCCGGACGGGTCTGGTCGTTCGCGTCTCGCCGGAGCTCATCCTCTCCAAAGTCATGGTCACCCGGGCGAGCGCCCTGGTTGATGCTGCGCCCCAAGGCATCACGGTAAGTGCCATCCGGGAGGCACTGGGCACCAGCAGACGATATGCCGTTCCTTTGATGGAATGGCTCGACAAGCAGGGCGTCACCCGCCGGGAGGGAGATCTTCGGTTCCCGCGCGATCGGTGAGCCCCGAGCGTTAGGCGGCCGTCACTTCCACGGTCATCGCAACCTCCACCGATGACCCGAGCGGGAGCGAGATAACCCCCACGGCCGCGCGGGCGTGCCTGCCCGGTTCGCCCAGGACCTTGGCCAACAGGTCGCTCGCGCCGTTCGCAACGCGCGAGTGTTCGACGAATGTGGGCGTAGCCGCCACGTACACGGTGATCTGGACGATCCGCACCAGCCGATCGAAGGAGCCGAGCGTCGAACGGAG
>JBDTXD010000143.1:0-4807 GCA_040006375.1 Actinomycetota bacterium | reverse complement strand
GTGCCGATATTGACGTGGGGCTTGGTGCGCTCGAACTTCTTCTTGGCCATCTGTTGGGTCCCTTTCCAGGTCCTGCGGTGATCTCGACGGTCGTTCTCGTAGCGGCGGGTGGACTCGAACCACCGACACAGCGATTATGAGCCGCTTGCTCTACCTCTGAGCTACGCCGCCGTGTGCGACCACGGAGTCTACCTTCGAGGGGACGGCGCGGCACGCTTCCGGCCCGGGTGGATCGGGGTCATGCCTCCTGGTGCAGGTGAAGCACCGGCCGAGCCGCGGCGGGGATTTGAACCCCGGACCTACGCCTTACCATGGCGTTGCTCTACCCCTGAGCTACCGCGGCGAGTGAGCCATAAAGTTAGCAGCGTCCATGCCGCGAAGGGCGAACCCTGGCGCTTCCCGGCCGGCATGCGACCATGATGCGGTGCATCGACCTGTGGCCTGGGCTCTCGCGCTCCTTCTCATCGTTCCGGCGTGCTCGGCGAAGAGAGCCCAGAGGGGTCCGCCGGATAGCTCCGTTCGGTTCGATCCCTCCCAGGGCGGGGCCGCCGAACTGAGCGTCTGGGTTGCAGATACCTTCGACGAACGCCAGAAGGGCCTCTCCGGGGTGGACCGCCTTTCCGAAGATGAAGGCATGGCCTTCGTCTTTCCGCAACCGACCGCCGACACGTTCTGGATGAAAGACACCCTGATCCCCCTCTCGGTCGCCTTCGTCTTGCCCGACGGCACCGTCGGGGCCATCCGGGAGATGGTTCCATGCCTGGCGGACCCATGCCGCACCTATGCGTCCCCCGAGCCGTACACCCTGGCGGTCGAAGCGAATCCACAGTGGTTCAGCGCACATCACGTCGTGGCAGGCAGCTCAGCGACGCTGAAGGGGGTCTCCCCTGGCTGACTGCATGCTCTGCGCCGCCGAACGCCTCACCGACCTTCACTACGAGGACGGTGAGTGCTGGGTGACGGATTGCGTGGTCTGCATGACCCCGATGGTGGTTTGGCAGGTGCACGGGATCCCCGATGCAGAGTTGGAGGCGAGGATGCTCGCCCAACTCGAACACGTTGCCGCCGACCGCTACGGTCCCGCCGGCTACTACGTCGACGGCGAGCGCCGGCGCATCCCGGATCACTGGCACGCACACGCCAGACCGGCGGGAGGGTTCTTCGACCCTCGGAGCCCCAGGTACCGCGAACCCTAAGCCGGGTGGCTGCCAGACTGCTCGGTCGTTGCCGTCTCAACCCGTGGCTCCGCGCAGGGACCGGATCACGTCGGCGGCATCGGCGTCGAGCGCCGCCGCAACCGCTCTCTTCAGGGGCGTGAAGGGCTCCAGCCGCACCTCTCCGTCGGTCAGCCGCCAGATCGCCACCGCGCGACCCTCGACGAGCGCGAACGGCCGGAACAGGCCGTTGTCCGTAACGATCGACAGGTACTGCCCGACGATCGGCGTCCGGGAAACCCATCCCAGCAGCACCGGCTCGAAGGAACCCAGCAAGCGGGGCGGCGGCAACGAGGGGCGGGCGGTCCGGCGGCCCACGGTGAGCAGACCGTCGCGACGCTCGTGCGTTTCAGCGGCGATCGCCGTCAGTCCGGCTCTCGCGTCGCGCAGTGGCACGCCTGCCCAGCGGGAGAGATCGCGATCGTCGGCGGGTCCATGGCCGGCGAGGAAGCGACGGGCGAGCATCGCCAACGCCGCGGGTCGGTCGATCTCCTGCGGCTCGCCTATCCAGTCGCGCACCAAGACATAGGCCTGCTCCTTGCCCACCATCGGGCCTCCAACGCAGATCCCGCGTAGCGACGCGAGGAGCAGCAGATGGATGAGCGCCTGTCCGTTCGTCGGGACGCGGGTCCCGTTGATCCGATCTCGGAGCTGCCGGCGGGTCTGCGGGCCGTCCTCCAGTGCACGCTCGATGACGGCCACAGCGCGTTCGGCGTCCCGGGGCGAGACACCTTCCTGGCCGAGCCTGCGGGCGTTGCCGGTCGCGAGCTGCGGAGTGGTGAGCGCGTGGAGCCACCAGTAGTCCTCGGTCCGAACCAGGTGCAGTGTCCCCCGGTTCAGCCACGTGACCACCAACGCACGATCCTCGGTCAGCGCTCGGTCCACGTCGGTCACGGTGAGACCCTTGGTTCGGGCCCGTATGGCGAGCCTGGCTCCGCGGAGATCCTGCGCCTGCACGGCGAGGAGGCGCTCCGCGACCGCCACGGGATCCCTTGGCCGCGTACCCGAGAGGAGCTGGGAAGCGAGGCGTTCGGCCACGGGGGCGGCGGACATCCGGCGACCGTACCCCAGCTGGGCGACAGGCGGAGCCGCCCGGTCGACAAGGCTGCCCCCGGACTGCGAAAGTAGGCGCCGTGCGACTGACCCCGACCGAACGAGACCGGCTCCGAGTCTTCACCGCGGCCGAACTCGCGCGCGCGACCCTGTCGCGAGCTCTCCGCTTGAATGCCCCCGAAGCGATCGCACTGGTCTGCGACGAGATGCACCTGTCGGCTCGCGGCGGCGCGACCTACGAAGAGGTCGTCGCCGCCGGCCGAGGGGCCGTGCGCCCGGATGATGTGATGGATGGGGTCGCGGACATCGCGACGGAGATCCGCCTCGAGGTGCTCCTGGACGAAGGTTCGCGGCTCATCGTGCTTCGCGAGCCGTTCGGTCCGCCGAGCGCCGACGGGCCGGGCGCGATCCGGTTCGCTCCAGGTGACGTGCGCCTGGCCGCGGATCGAGAACGCATCGAACTGATCGTCACGAACTCCTCGGATCACCCCGTCCGCGTGTCCTCGCACTTCCCGTTCGACGAGGTGAATCCGAAGCTCGGATTCGACCGGGAGGCGGCGCGCGGTTTCCGGCTGGACCTCGCCTCCGGTGATTCCCTGCGGTGGGGACCGGGCGAACGGCGCGAGGTCACCCTGGTCGCGTTCGCCGGCGGGAGCGCCCGTGCCTGACCGGATCTCGAGGGCGGATCATGCCCTTCGCCACGGACCGACCACCGGTGACCGCGTCCGGCTCGGCGACACCGATCTGTGGATCAGGATCGAACGCGACCTCACCGACCCCGCCGACCAGGCGCTGTGGGGCTACGCGAAGAACTTCCGTTCGCGGATGGGCCAGCACGACCGCGCGAGTTCCGAGAGCGAACTGGACGCCGTGATCGCCGGGGCCATCGTCGTCGACCCTTCGCTCGGGGTGCTCAAGGCCGACATCGGGATCAAGGACGGCCGCATCGTCGGGGTCGGGCGGGCCGGCAACCCCGACATCACCTGCGGCGTTGACCTCACGATCGGACCGGGTACCTGGCCGATCCCCTCCCACGGACTCATCGTGACCGCCGGGGCGGTGGATTCGCACGTCCACCTGCTCAGTCCTCGACTGATCCCGGTTGCGCTCTCGGCCGGAGTCACGACGCTCATCACCGCCGGGTTCGAGGAGCCCGCGTGGCGGATGCACCGAACCCTGGAGGCATTCGAGCGACTTCCGGTGAACATCGGATTGCAGGCGTCCGCTCGGACGGAGATCCCGGGGCACGCGGAGCGGATGATCGAGGCCGGCGCGGTGGGCTTGAAGATCCATGAGGACTGGGGCGCGTATCCCCGGATCGTCGACGCGACACTTTCGGTGGCCGACGACTTCGATGTCGCCGTCTGCATGCACACCGACGGCCTGAACGAATCGTGCGAACTCGATGAGACGGTTGCCGCGATCGCGGGACGGACGGTCCACGCGTACCACGTGGAAGGGGTCGGGGGCGGTCACATCCCCGATCTCATCGCGATCGTCCGCGAGCCGAACGTGATCTGCTCCTCGACCACACCAGGCCTCCCCTACGGCCGCGCAACCGAGGCCGAGCATCTCGACATGATCCTCATCACCCACGAAGGGAACCCGTCCCTGGCCGAGGACGTCGCCGCCGCCCGGGAACGTATCCGTCCCACCACGATGGCCGCCGAGGGCCCCCTGCACGAACTCGGGGCCATCTCGATCATCAACAGCGACTCGCAGGGCATGGGTCGCATCGGCGAGACCGTGCGGCGTACATGGCAGCTGGCGCACGTGATGAAGGCCTGGCGCGCGACCGAAGCCGGCACGGGCTGGCCCGACGCCCCGCGGGCAGCGAGCGGTGCGGCCGGCGACGACGACGACAGCGACCGTGTGCTCCGCTACCTCGCGAAGTACACCGTGGAGCCGGCCAAGACCCACGGCGTCTCGGAAGAGGTTGGTTCGCTGGCACCGGGGCACCTTGCGGACCTGGTCCTGTGGTCCTCGGAGTCGTTCGGGGTGAAACCGCTCGCGGTCATGAAGGCCGGCGTCATCGCGTGGGGCGTCATCGGCGAAGGCAACGCAACGGTGCACTCCGCGGAGCCAACCATGTACGGCCCGGACTGGGGGGCGACCGGTGACGCGCCGCGCGCACTGGGAACGACATTCGTCTCGCAGGCTTCGATGGACGCCGGGATCGCCGGCGTCCTCGGGACCGAACGAAGGGTGGTCGCCGTTGCGGGGACGCGCGGCCTGAGCCGCGCGGATCTCGCGGTGAACACGGCGGTTCCCGCGGTCGAGGTGGATCCCTCCGACGCTACGGTCACCTTGGATGGGCGAGTGCTGGCCGCTGAGCCGGTGGCCGAGGTGCCGCTGAGCCGCCGGTACCTGCTGTCGTGATCCGCCGACGATCAGACCCCGATTCGGATCACGGTCCGTACGACCTCGCCGGCGAGCTTGGTCCGGAACGCCTCGTCGATGTCCGCGGCGGTCAGCTCCCCCTCGCGGGAGACCATCGCGCCAAGGTCTAGGGAACCGTCCACGGCCCAGCCCAGCCAGGT
>JBDTXD010000142.1:0-4816 GCA_040006375.1 Actinomycetota bacterium | reverse complement strand
AGGTCGAACCCACCAGATCGGCGAACAGGGCGGTGGCGTACTTGCGCTCCATGCGGCGCTGGTCCGGGACGCCGAGCGCGGTGCCACAGGCCAGGCAGAACCGAGCGTGCTCGGGGTTCTCTTCGCCGCACTGTGGGCAGGTGAGCATGAGGCGAAGCCTACGCCAGGGCCCGGGACCAACGCACCGGCCATCGGCGGATTGCGTCCAAGGGCGGGTGGTGTTTAGGGTGTGCCATGCGGAATGTTTCGGTCACGCTCCCGTGATCATCGACGCCCACAGCCACATCCTCAGTTTGGCCGAAGACCCCGAGTTCACCTTGGCGTACGGGCGTGAAGGATCGCTGTGCATCTTCCGGTCGATGGGGCTACTGCCCTCTCATCGCATGCCCACCGACGAGGAGTGGGAGGCAAGCGGCAGTACGCGCAAGGGGTGGCCGGTGATCGGCCCACAGGAATCGGCGCGCGACCATCCTGGGTTCGACAAGATCGTCGTGCTCGCGATCTCTCCTCAGCTCCTGGAAGGCCGGCTGATCGGGACGGTGGACACGACCGGAGTGTTGGGGATCGAGGGGCCCGCCGACCCTGAACGGTGTAACGACTACATCGCGGCCGTGGTCCGTGCGGACCCGGAGCGGTTCATCGGCTTCGCTTCGGTGAATCCTGCGTATCGGGGGGTGGATGCTGCCGTGGACGAACTGGAGCGGGCCGTCACCGAACTCGGGCTCTCGGGCGTGAAGCTCTATCCGATGTATCAGCATTGGGCAGCGAACGATCCCGAGCTTGGGTTCCCGATCTATCGCAAGGCGCAAGAGTTGGGCATCCCGGTGATGATCCACCAAGCCGGCTCCACACGGATCGACGCGAAGCTCGAACTGGGACGGCCGGCCATGCTGGACGACATCGGACGAGAGTTCCGCGACCTCCGCGTGATCATCGCCCACTGCGGGCTGCCGTGGGTAGACGAAGCGCTCTTCCTCCTGACCAAGCACCCGAACTTCTACGCCGAGCTCTCCTACCTGATCGCCACGCTCACCCGGCGGGATCTGTTCCTGTTCCTGTCCCGCTGCGAGCCGATGTTCGTGCCGCTAGACAAGCTCTACTTCGGGACGGACTACCCGGGGTTCCTCTACGACCCGGTGGCACTGCGCGAGAAGCTGATGACCGTGAATCAGGAAGCCGGCGTCCTGCAGATGCCACCCATCCCGCAGGAGAAGCTCGACGGGATCATGGGCGAGAACGTCGCAAGGCTGCTCGGTTTGATCCAGGGCTAGGGCGAGACGTGGGACGGCCCAACGTTGTAGGGGTAGGCCGGCTCGATGGGGAGCCCGTACCACCGTTGATAGAAGTCGATGACGTACGGTTCGACCAGCTGGCCCAGTTCCGCCCAGCGCCGGGCCTGGGACGAAGGTTGATAGATGCGGCGCCGCACGGCCTCTGCGAACCGTTCTTTCAGCGACGCCTCGTCGACCACCGTCACGCGACCGCCCTGCATCAGGATCCGCCCGTGCGCCATGACGGTGTCGATATCACCCGACTCCGCCCGATCGATCACCACGTCCAGGAAGGGTTCGCCGTCGTAGCGTCCGGGCGGGAACAGGATGCGGTCCTTCTCCACGATCAGCAGGTCGGCATAGCGCCCCGGCTCCAGGCTTCCGAGCCGATCCGCCATGCCCAGCGCCCGCGCGCCGTTGGTGGCGGCGGCGCGCAAGAGGGCCTCGGAATCCAGACGCTGGCGCTCGAAGACGGTGGGCGTTCGCTGCAGGTAACAAGCCAACCGCAGCTCCTGGAAGAAGTCCTCGTGGTCGGAGAACGAGATCCCGTCGGTCCCGAACGCGATCCGGCCACCGGTGTCCATGATGTCGCGGACACGGCAGATCCCGCTTGACAGCCGCAGATTGGAGCCGGGGTCGTTCGAGGCGACCGCGCCCGAGTCGGCGAAGATCGCCAGCTCGTCGTCACTCACCCAGACGAAGTGTTCGAGCACGGTCTCGGGGGTGAGCACGCCGATGTCTGCCAGACGCCGCAGCGCCGGCTTGCCGTACCGCTCCAGGTTAAAAGCCATCTCGGCTCGTGTCTCCAGCACATGCGAGATCATGCCCGTGCCGTGCTCGTCGGCTGCCCGGCGGCAGCGCCGATATAGGTCGTCGGAACACGCCGGAGTCCAGTCCGGCGCGGTGACGATCCGGATGCGATCATCGCGCCCCTGCCACTGCTCCGATAACCGTTCGAACGTCGCCATCACGTCGTCCACGGGCCACGCGTATCCCATCGGGGAACGCCGGACCTCCTCGGCCAGCTCAGCAGGCAGCCGAGCGAGGAACCGTTCGTTGGGTTCGTGGACGTAGATGTTCTCATCGCGGCTGACCAATCCGAACGCGGTGCTGATCCCCGCATCCTCATAGGCGCGGAGCGCGGGCTCGCACCCGAAGTCGGGCATCCCGGCCCGTCCGTAGTACATGTCCACGGTGGCGGTCTGACCGCCTTTGATGGCGTTGACTAGGCCCCACAGCACGCCGGAGTGGATGTCCTCTTCCTCGAGGTCGCCCATCGCCGAATGGATGAAGACGTTCGCCCGCTCGAACACGTATTGGTAGAGGCCGGGGCCGATCGCGAGTTCCGAGTGGTAGTGGCAGTTGATGAACCCGGGCATCACGAAGTGCTGTGCAGACCCCAACACACGGTCGAACGGGCCCTGCGCTTCCAGTTCGGTGCGCGCCCCCGCCGCTACGATCGTGGTTCCCTCGACGATCAGTGCCCCATCGGGGATCAGGGTCTGCTCGCCCAAGGCGACCACAGGGTCGCCGAGGATGAGGGTGCGGCCGCCGTCAGCGCCCATGGTCACGTCGCGTCTCAGGTCGGAACGACCATCCGATCCAGCACGCTGAGGAAAGCGCCGTTCGCCTCGTGCAGGACCTTCGGCTCGTCGATCGTCGTGAACTCCCGGTTCTCATAGACCACCTGCCCGTCGATGATCGTCGTGTTGACCGCACTGCCGTTGGCCGAGAACACCAGGTGGGAATACAGATGCGCCTTGCTGTCGGGGTGAAGCGGCGTGAACATCTGATTCTGCAGATCCACCAGGATCACGTCTGCCTTCTTGCCGGTGGTGAGTTCACCCGTCTCGTGACGCAGGGCCGCGGACCCGCTGCGCGTGGCCATGCGCACCACGTCGGGGGCCTGCTGCAGGCTCGGGTCCACCCGGCTGGCCCGGTGGATCAGCGACGCGAACTTCATCACCTCGAAGAGGTCGCGGCTGTTGTTGCATTCTGCGGCGTCGTGCCCGAGTCCCACGTTGATCCCCGCCGCGAGCATCTCCGGCACGCGCGCGATCCCGTTGCCGAGCTTGGCGTTGGACGAAGGGTTGTGCGAGACCTGTGTGCCCGTCTCGCGCACGAGCGCCATCTCGGTGTCGGAAAGCCACACACAGTGGGCGGCGATGCAGCGCTCGAATAGGATGCCGCAGTCAAACGCCACTTCCGCCGGACGGCGGCCGAAGCGCTCCTTGGAGTTCTCAACCTCGGTCAAAGACTCGTTCAGGTGGATGTGGATCCCGGTGCCTAGGTCATCGGCCAGCGAGCGGGCTTCCTTCAGGAGTCCTTCTGACGCAAGGGGAAGCCACTCGATCCCGACGTACACCTCGATGCGACCATTCGCTGCACCGTTGGAGGCCTCGTAGGCGGCCTTGTTATCCTCCAACGTGTCAAGGTCGTGCTCGTCGTCGGCGACGTCGTTCCCCAGGACCGCGCGGATACCGATCTCCTCGGCCGCGCGAGCGAGCGAACCCAGCTGGCGATACATATCGTTCACGGTGGTGACGCCGCACTTGATCGACTCGCTGTAGCTCGCGAGCGCCGCCCAATAGGCCTCTTCGGGGTTCAGCGCGCGGATGATCGGGTACCAGCACGTTTCCAGGTACTCCCAGAGGGGGAGGTGGTCGCTCCAGCCCTTGCCGACCGCGGTGTGGAAATGCAGATCGACCAAGCCTGGGAGCACCGCCTTGCCTTCGGCATCGATAGTCTTGGCCCCGTCGGTGCTCTGGCGAGTGGCGACGTCGGCACTCGTGCCCACATCGACGATACGGTCGCCTTCAATGACCACGGTGCCACCGAAGATGACATCGTCGGCGTCGTTCATCGTCACCACGGTCCCGTTCCGGATGATGATCCGATCACTCATGGTGCTCCCCTTCCCTTCGCGTCCCACTCAACGTGAGATCCCCTGGCCCGCCGACGGCGCGGCCGCCGTGAGATCGACCCAGACAGATTTGGAGTGCAGGTACGGTTCCATCGCCTCCTCACCCAGTTCCCTGCCGAAGCCGGATTGCTTGCGCCCACCGAACGGCACGGCCACGTCGAACATGCCGTAGGTGTTGATCCAGACGGTGCCCGCCTCCAGGTTCTCGGCCAGGCGCAGCGCCTTGGACGTGTCGGCCGACCAGATCCCGGCGGCAAGTCCGTAGTCCACGCCGTTGGCGAGCGCTCGCAGTTCGTCTTCGTCCTTCCAGGCGATCACCGAGAGCACGGGGCCGAAGATCTCTTCCTGGGCCACCTTCATGTCGTTGCGTACGCCGTTGATGACGGTCGGCTGGAAGAAGAAGCCACCGTCCAAACCCGCCACCGCGGCATCCCGGCCGCCCGCCGACACGGTGGCACCGTCCTGCATCGCCGAATCCACGTAGCCGCGCACCCGGGTGCGGTGCGCCTGGGAGATGAGCGGACCCATCTGCGTGTCGGCGTCAAGGCCCGAACCCAACCGGATGCCTTTGGCCTGTTCTGCCACACGTTCGGCGAGTTCCTCGGCGACCGGGGCTTCTACG
>JBDTXD010000141.1:0-4819 GCA_040006375.1 Actinomycetota bacterium | reverse complement strand
CCAGGAACGCCCCGCCGGCGATGCCCTGAGCGGAATACGGGAGCACCGCCAATCGCACCGTCTCATACCTCGTGGCACCCAGCGCCTTCGCCCCCTCCCGCAGCTCGGTCGGCACCGTGGCAACCACCTCGCGACTGATGGCGGTGACGATGGGCAAGATCATGATCGCGAGCACGACACCGGCCACGAAGTAGTCCCCGCCGGCCCCGACGACCTTGCCCTGGGCGCTGCGGCCTAGCGCCGGGAACAACGCCCCAACCCCGGGTACCCATCCGAACACCGTGTGGAGCAGGGGTTCCACGTGTTGTTCAAGCCACGGCGCGATGACGAACAGCCCCACCAACCCGAAGATCACGCTCGGGATCGCAGCCAGCACGTCGATGAAGGTCGCGAGCGGACCCGTGATCTTCGCGGAGATGGGTTCGTTCAGGAGGATGGCCAGCCCCACGGCCACCGGCACGGACAGGACCAGCGCCACGAACGAGGTGACCAGTGTGCCGAACACGAACGGCAACGCCCCGAACTCCTGATGCGGAGGACTCCACCGCGTGCTGGTCAGGAATCCGAGCCCGAACTTGGAGAAGGTGGAGGTTCCACCCCTCGCCAGCACCGCGAGCACGACCCCCAGAACCGCCACCAGGAGGATGCCGGTGGTCACGGTGATCGCGATCATCACGCGGTCGCCCACGCGACGAGGACGCCGCCCTTCGGGCGGCGTCCCCATCGGCTCGGATCTGCTCCGTCCGGTCAACGTTGCATCAAGCGCCGGCTGAGGGAGTGATGGGCGTCCCGTTGTACGTCACGGTGGCGAGCGCCGCCAGTGCTTGGGTGGCGATGTCGCTTGGGAGCGGTGCATAGTTCAGCGCTCCCGCCGTATCCTGGCCGGTCGTCAACCCCCAGTGGAGGAAGTCAACCAGGGTCTGGCCCTTCGCTTGGTCTGCTTGTTCCAGGTATACGATCACGTAGGTCGTGGAGGCGATGGGGTACGCACCGGTCGTCGCGGAGTTCAACACGTTCGTGTCGGCCGCGATGGGGAACTTCAGGTCCGCTCCCGCGGCACTGATCGAGTCCACCGACGGCGGGACGAACGAACCGTCGCTCGCCTTCACCGCCGCGGAGCCCAGGTTGTTCGACACGGCGTAGTCGTAGGAGATGTACCCCACAGACCCTTCCGTTGCAACGAGGTATCCCGCAACGCCATCGCTGCCGTCCTTCCCGGCTCCTGCGGGCCACTGGACCGTCGAATCGGCGCCCACCGTCTTCTTGAATTCCGCGCTCTGTGACGAGAGGTAGCTGGTGAACACGAAGGTCGATCCCGAGTCGTCCGATCGGTGCGCGGTCCGGATCGGCGTGTTCGGCAGCGTCACGCCCGGGTTGAGCGTCGCGATCGCCGGGTCGTTCCATGAAGTGATCTTGCCGAGGAAGATATCGGCGGCGGTGGCCCCGTCCAGGTTCAAAGGATCGGTCACATCGGGCAGGTTGTACGCGATCGCGATCCCGCCGAGCACGGTGGGGATCTGGACCACATCTGCCGGCATCGCGCTCATCGCGTCCGGCTGGAGCGGCGCGTCCGAAGCGCCGAAGTCGGCCGTCTGCTTCGTGATCGCGTCGATGCCACCACCCGAACCGATGGCCTGGTAATTGATCTGCGCCCCGGATTCGACACCGTTGAAGTCCTTGGCCCATTGCGTGTAGATGGGTGCGGCGAAGGTCGACCCTGCGCCGGTGAGCGGCACACCATCGTTGGTCCTCGCGCCCGCGGCGCCTGTCGAAGTGGAGCTCTTGCTGCTGCATGCCGCGGCGATGACGGCAAGGGAAACGATCCCTGCGGCCACTGCCAGCTTTCGCGTCTTCATCTGTTGCCCCCTCCTGGGAGTCCGAGTCGCCCACATGGTTCCCGAACGGGGTTACCGAGTCGTGGACCCCGGGTGAACGGCAGATGAACATGCCCCGATAGAGGTCGGAGAGGTGAACGACCATCTGGCTGCGGGAAGGCTCGTCGGATGAAGGTCGCTCGAACACCTGGAGAACGCAGGGCGAACGCCACTTCGCCACCCCTAGACTCTGGCCATGAACGCCCTCTCTGTCGCGGTGACGGTGGCGGCCGCACTCGCGGGAGCCGCGCTCGGAAGCGTCCTGGGCCGTCGCGCCCTCCGCGACCACGTGCTCTCGGCCACCGCTGCATCGGAGGCCGCCGAAACGGCCTTGCAAGCCCAGCGCCGCGACGCGAGAGAGCAGTTGCACGTCCAGGGATTGATCTTGGAATCCATGGACGACGGCGTCTTGCTGTTCGATGCGGACGGGGCGACGGTGTTCGCGAACCGGGCCGCCGAGGCGCTCCTGGGAACCCTGCCGGCGGACGTGGCCGCGTTGCTGCCGCTCGACCTGCAGCGGGCCGTTCAGCGGGCCGGATACGTGGGGTCGGAAGAACGAGCGGAAGCTGAAACCGGCATGCCTCCCCGGGCCCTTCGGGCCACCGCGACGCCCGCGGGGTCGGAGGGGGCCGTGCTCCTGGTCGTCCGGGACGTAACCGAAGCGCTCCGCATCGATGCTGTCCGGCGGGACTTCGTGACCAACGCCTCGCACGAACTGAAGACGCCTGCCGCTGCCATCCAGGCGGCGGCCGAAACCCTTCGGACGGTCGTGGACGAGGATCCCTCAGCCGTCGCCCGATTCGCCGAACAACTCCAGCGTGAGTCCCTCCGCCTCTCCCGGATCGTCGCGGACCTGCTCGATCTCTCCCGGCTGGAGAGCGGCAACGAGGCGGCGGGGCCCGTCCGCCTGGACGCCTTGGTCAGGGAGGAGTGCGCCCGCAGCGAGGATCTCGTGAGAAGTGCGGGCATCGAACTGATCGTCACCGCCGCCGCGGTTCCCCCGGTGCTCGGCTCGCCCAGGGATCTCGCGCTGCTGGTGCGGAACCTGGTCGACAACGCCGTTCGGTACACGAAGCCCGGCGGCTCGGTGGGCGTGGACGTCAGCGCCGCGGAGGACCGGGTGGTCCTGCGGGTGAAGGACGATGGGATCGGCATCCCCTCGCGCGAACTCCCGCGCGTCTTCGAGCGGTTCTACCGCGTGGATCGGGCGAGATCTCGCGAGACGGGGGGTACCGGGCTCGGCCTGGCGATCGTGAAGCATGTCGCCGAGAACCTGGGGGGTAGCGTCGACGTGCAGAGCGAACTGGGGTCGGGCAGCATGTTCGAGGTTCGCCTGCCCGCGTATGCTCCCGGTCCGTGACTACCGTCTTCCTCGTCCGGCACGGGCTGACAGCGCAGACGGGAACCATCCTCTACGGCCGCACCGAGGGCATCCCGTTGGACCACCGCGGCATGGCCCAGGCAGAGCGGCTGGTGACCAGGTTCGCCGGTGTGAGACTCACGGCCGTCTACTCCAGCCCCCTTGAACGTTGCCTCGGTACGGTCGAACCGCTGGCCTCGGCGCAGCGACTTCGCCCGGAGACCCGCGGGGAACTCATCGAGATGGACGCTGGCTCATGGACCGGGAAGCCGCTCCGGCGCCTGCGGCTCCTCAAGGCGTGGCACGAGGTTCAGTCCTCGCCCTCGACATTCCGGTTCCCTGGCGGCGAGAGCTACGTTGAGGCACGCGAACGGGTGGTGAGCGAGATCGAGCGCATCGCCAGGCGGCATCGGCAGGGCCGGGTCGTGGTGGCCACCCATGGCGACATCGTCCGCGTCCTGCTGAACCACTACAGCGGTGCCCCCCTCGACGCGTTCCAGCGGATGGCCGCCGACACGGCATCGGTATCGGTCATCGCGATCGGTGGGGGGAGGGCCGCCGTCCTGCTCATGAACGACACCGTTGGAGGGCTGCGGCGGTTCGGACCCGGTCAGACCGATGCGCCGTGGGAGGAAGCGGTGCAGGCGAACGCGCACACCGCGCCCAAGAAGAATAACCTGCGAGGATAGCGACATGGACCTGGGCAACGTCGATCTGATCACCACCGACGCCATCGGCGAACCGGGTGAGCGGGTCTTCTATCTCCAGATCAAGGGCAGCGAGCTGGTCACGGTGATCGTGGAGAAGCAGCAGGTGCAACTGCTCGCCGCGTCCGTGCTGGAGCTGCTCGCGACACTCGACCTGGAGACGGGCCTTGGACCCGACGACGAGAGCTTGGCGCTGGACGAGCCGTTCGAACCGCGGTGGCGGGCCGGGCGGCTCTCACTCGGGTACGAACAAGATCGCGATCGGTTCCTGTTGGAGATCGAGGAGTTCGTTCCCGAGCTGGAGGAAGACGACCCACGCGCGGCTGGGTTCGCCGAACCCGAGGTGGTTCGGGCGTGGGCCACGAGAGAGCAGATGTTCGCGTTCTCGCGGTACGGCTCGGCGGTGGTGGAGCGAGGGCGCCCGCTGTGCCAGTTCTGCGGGAACCCGATGTCGCCGCAGGGTCATGCATGTCCCGCGATGAACGGACATTCGAAGCGCGAGTGATCGATCCGGCGATCCCCCCGGCGCAGCGCGACGGCGAGTTGGACCTGCTGGGCATCCTGCGCGATTCCTCGAACTACGCCTTCCTGGCTCGCGCGAAAGAGGAAGGAGCTGCCCAGAGCGAAGGCACCTTAGTCGTGTACAAACCACAGCGCGGCGAGACACCGCTCTGGGATTTCCCCGAGGGCACACTGCATCAGCGGGAGGCCGCAGCGTACGTGGTCAGCCGCGACCTCGGCTGGCCGAACGTTCCCCCCACGCTGGTTCGCGACGGTCCCCATGGCGTGGGCTCGGTCCAGCGATTCATCGACTTCGATCCGGCCGAACACTTCTTCACCATGGAGGGCGAACGGGCCGAGGAATTCCGCAAGGTTGC
>JBDTXD010000140.1:0-4889 GCA_040006375.1 Actinomycetota bacterium | reverse complement strand
TCGACGCGACCTCCAAGACGGTCCAGGAACTCCAACGCCTGAACCTGTCGGCCGGTGTGGATATCGAGATCAAACTATGACGAAGGGCATCTTGGGGGAGAAGCTGGGCATGACCCAGATATTCGATGAGACGCGGGCCATCCCCGTGACGGTCGTCCTTGCCGGTCCGTGCGTAGTGACGCAGGTCAAGACCCAGGAAACGGATGGGTACGACGCGGTTCAGCTCGCCTTCGGTTCGTCGCGGTCACGCGACGTCACGAAGCCGATGAAGGGTCATTTCGAAAAGGCCGGCACGGAGGGTGGCCGCCACGTGGTCGAGCTGCGCACCGACGATGCCTCCTCCTATACCCCCGGGCAGGAACTCCGCGCGGATGTCTTCGCCGCAGGAGATCGGGTAGATGCGGTCGGCGTCTCCAAGGGAAAGGGATTCAGCGGCGTGATGAAGCGTCACGGGTTCGCCGGACTCGGTGCGGGACACGGCGTGCAGAAGAAGCACCGTTCGCCCGGGTCCATCGGCGCATGCGCCACGCCCAGCCGCGTCTTCAAAGGGATGCGGATGGCCGGGCACATGGGGAACCAGCGCATCACCATCCTGAACCTCGAAGTGGTGCAGGCCGACCCCGAGCGCAATCTCATCTTGGTCAAGGGCGCGATCCCCGGGCCCAACGGCGGTCTCGTCATGATCCGTTCGGCCGTCAAGGCCCCGGTAGGCAAGGAGGCGTGATGGCGAACATCGACATCGTGAACGCCTCCGGAAAGAAAGCCGGAAGCCGTGATCTGTCCTCGGACATCTTCGAGAGTGACGTGAACGTTCCCCTCATGCACCAGGTGGTCGTCGCCGGCCTCGCGGGTCTGCGTTCGGGGACGCACAGCACGAAGACCCGCGGGGACGTCAGAGGTGGTGGCAAGAAGCCGTGGCGCCAGAAGGGAACCGGCCGCGCCCGGCAGGGTTCGATCCGTTCACCGCAGTGGGTCGGCGGCGGGATCGCCCACGGTCCGCACCCGCACGAGCACGATCAACGCATCAACAAGAAGATGCGCAAGGGGGCTCTGCGTTCGGCGCTCACCGACGCCTTGACCAGTGGCAAGCTAGCTGTGGTCGACCAGGTAGCGTTCGACGAACCGAAGACCAAGCAAGCGGTGGAGCTACTGACTTCGCTGGATCTGGAGGGTCGCGTCTTGGTCGTGCTGGATCAGCCTACGGAGGGTGCCCTCCTGGAGAAGTCCTTCCGGAACCTCCAGCGCGTTCGGGTTGTCTACGCGAAGAGCCTCGGGACCTACGATGTCCTTCTCGCCGACCGCGTCCTGCTCACCGCGGCAGCGCTCGATATCATCGAGGGGGTGTCGGCGTGAAGTCCCATCGTGACGTCATCATCCGTCCTGTCGTTTCGGAGAAATCCTACGCCGGCATCGACCACAACACCTACACGTTCCTGGTGGACTCCCGCTCGAACAAGACCGAGATCAAAGAGGCCGTCCAGAAGATCTGGGATGTGCGCGTGACCTCGGTCAACACGTTGAACCGTCAGGGCAAGACTAAGCGGCGCGGCTTCACCAAGGGCAAGCGGCCCGACGAGAAGCGCGCCATCGTCACCCTCGCAGAGGGCGACGCGATCGAGATCTTCGAAAGCGGGAAGTGATGGGCGTTCGAAAGTACAAACCGACCACGCCGGGCCGCCGAGGCGCGAGCGTCTCCACGTTCGAGGAGATCACGCGCTCCACCCCGGAGCGCTCTCTAGTCGTGAAGGGACGCAACAAAGCCGGGCACAACGTGCACGGGCGGATCACAGCGCGTCATCACGGTGGCGGCAACAAGAACCGCTACCGGCTCATCGACTTCAGGCGGACCAAGGACGGCGTCCCCGCCAAGGTCGCGCACATCGAATATGACCCGAACCGTAGCGCCCGGATCGCGCTGCTCCACTACGCGGATGGCGAGAAGCGCTACATCCTTGCGCCCCAGGGCATACAGCAAGGTGACACCCTGATGTCGGGTCCCGACGCCGAGATCCGTCCCGGCAACTCGCTGCCTCTTCGCAACATCCCCGTGGGTACCGTGATCCACGCGATCGAGATGAAGCCCGGCGCAGGGGCCAAGCTCGCCCGTTCGGCCGGGACCAGCGTGCAGCTGATGGCCAAGGAAGGGACCATGGCCACGGTTCGTCTGCCGAGCGGCGAGATGCGCATGATCCAAGCGACCTGCAAGGCCACCGTGGGATCCGTTGGCAACCCCGAGCACGAGCTCATCTCGCTCGGCAAGGCCGGCCGAGCCCGGTGGAAGAACAAGCGTCCGTCCGTCCGAGGTGTGGCCATGAACCCGGTCGATCACCCGCTGGGCGGCGGCGAAGGCAAATCCTCCGGTGGACGGCACCCGTCCTCGCCGTGGGGCAAGAAGGAAGGCCGCACCCGGAAGAAGAACAAGGCGTCGAGCAAGTACATCGTTCGCCGCCGCGGGAAGGGGCGTGGGTAGATGCCCAGGTCGGTGAAGAAAGGTCCGTTCGTCGACGAGCACCTCAGCGTCAAGATCGACGAGATGAACAAGAAGGGCGAGAAGAAGGTCATCAAGACTTGGTCCCGTCGCTCCACCATCGTGCCCGAGATGCTCGGACACACGCTCGCCGTGCACGACGGGCGCAAGCATGTCCCGGTGTTCATCTCCGAGTCCATGGTCGGGCACAAACTCGGTGAATTCGCGGTCACCCGCACGTTCCGCAGCCACGCCAAGGACGAACGCCGGACGGGAGCCCGGTAGATGGAAGCCCGTGCCACGCTGAAGCACGTCCGGACCTCGCCGCGGAAGATGCGGCGGGTGGTGGACCTCATCCGTGGTCACCACGTGGTCGAGGCTCAGCGCATCCTGCGGTTCTCGCCGCTGGGCGCGTCAAAGGACATGGAGAAGCTCTTGAAATCAGCCATCGCGAACGCCGAGCAGCAGCCCGGCATCATCGCGGAAAACCTCGTGGTGACCCGTGCCTGGGTCGACGAGGGACCGACGTTGAAGCGGTTCCGGCCGCGCGCCTACGGTCGCGCGACGAAGGTCCGCAAGCGCACGTCACACGTGACCCTGGTGGTCACGCCGATGGGAGAGGAACGCTAGTGGGTCACAAGGTCAACCCGTACGGGTTCCGGCTGGGGGTCATCTACCCCTGGAAGTCCAACTGGTTTGCCGATCGCGATTACGCGGAGCAACTCCACGAGGACATCTGGATCCGAACGCACATCCGTAGCCGGCTGAGTCGAGCGGGTATCTCAAGTATCGACATCGAACGCAAGGGCGATCAGATCTGGGTGTTCATCCGGACGGCCCGTCCCGGCATCGTCATCGGCCGAAAGGGTGCCGAGGTGGACCGCCTCCGCAAGGACATCGAGCGGTTCACGAAGAAACGCGTCGACGTGAAGGTCGAGGACATGAACCAGGCTGCGAGCGAATCCCGTCCGGAGACGGACGCGGCGCTGCTGGCTCAGGGCGTGGCCGAACAGCTCGCCGGACGTGTCGCGTTCCGTCGTGCCATGCGCCGCGCGGTGCAGACCGCGATGCGCTCGGGCGCGCTCGGCGTCCGCGTCGCCGCAGCCGGACGCCTGGGTGGCGCCGAGATGGGCCGTAAGGAGTGGTACCGCGAGGGCCGTGTGCCCCTGCACACCCTCCGCGCGAAAGTTGACTTCGGGACCGCGGAAGCCAAGACCACGTTCGGGGTCTGCGGCGTGAAGGTGTGGATCTACCACGGCGATGAGGTTCCGCACCGCGAGCAGGAAACCGAACGCGCCCTGGCGCGCGCCCACGCGCGCGCGACCGTTGCGGGCACCGAGTCCCCGGCCACGCCGACGACGCCGGCCCCCGCCGAGCCGGCAGCGGTTCTCGCAGCCGTGGGAGCAGTGGCAAAGGCGCCGGCCGAGGGCGTCGCGCCGGATGCCGCCGCCGAGACCCCGACCGCGACCCCGACCGCGACCCCGGAGGCCGAGGCCTGATGCTCGCACCGAAGAAGGTCAAGCACCGCAAGGTGCACCGCGGCAACATGCGCGGCAAGGCGAAGGGGCACACCGAGATCCAGTACGGGGATTTCGGCCTGGTCGCGCTGGAGCCGGCCTGGATCACCAACCGCCAGATCGAGTCGGCCCGTGTCGCCATCACGCGCCACATCAAGCGTGGCGGGAAGGTCTGGATCACGATCTTCCCTGACAAGCCCTACACGAAGAAGCCGGCCGAGACCCGTATGGGCTCGGGCAAAGGTAACCCTGAGGGCTGGGTTGCCGTGGTGAAGCCGGGCCGAGTGATGTTCGAACTCGCCGGCGTGCCGGAGGATCTCGCCCGTTCGGCGATGCTCCGCGCGCAGCATAAATTGCCGATCAAGACCAAGTTCATCAGCAGGGTGGGGGAGTAGATGCCGAGCAAGGCTGCAGAGCTGCGGGACCTTCCGACCGACGAACTGCTGGCACTCATCGACACCTCCAAGGAGGAGTTGTTCAACCTGCGGTTCCAGCTCGCAACGGGTCAGCTCGACAACCCCGCGCGGCTCAAGCAGGTGCGACACGAGGTGGCGCGGGTCGCCACCGTGCTCCGCGAACGCGAGATCGAGGCCGACCTCGACCGGGTCGCGGCTGAGGAGGACAAGTGAGCAGCGAGCAGAGCACCACCACAGAGCGCGGACGTCGCAAGGTTCGAACGGGCGTTGTCGTATCGGACAAGATGGACAAGACCGTCCTGATCCGTATCGATCGGCAGGTCCGGCACAGCTTGTACGGCAAGACCGTGCGGCGTTCCTCCAAGCTCGCTGCGCACGACGAAACCAACGACGCACACGTAGGCGACACCGTTCGCGTGATGGAGACCCGTCCCCTCAGCAAGTCCAAGCGCTGGCGGGTCGTGGAGATCGTGGAGCGGGCGAAGTGAT
>JBDTXD010000139.1:0-4911 GCA_040006375.1 Actinomycetota bacterium | reverse complement strand
TCCGATGAACGGTTACAGACGAAGCATTAGGTCAAAAGGAACCGGACGACGGCGAAATCCTGGTCCGAGCCGTTGCTCAGCCACCCGGCGGCCAGGATGTTCCCGTCGGGTTGGATCACGACCGGCCACACCGATCCACCGTTCGTTCCCAGCTGGGCGTTAATGACCCCCATGTCCCCGAAGGACTGGTCGAGCGAGCCATCGAGACCGTACCGAGCCAGGAGGAAGTCACGGTTCGGCGAGCTGTTTTGCAGCCCGACGACGGTCCGGCCGTTCGCATCGGTTGCGAAGCTCACGACCCCCGTGTACGCCGGGACCGTCCTTCGGACCAAGCCGCCCGTGCCGAAGCCGGCGTCCGGAGCGCCCGTGTTGGTGAACCGGACAAGGTCACCCTCGACGCGCGGCTTCGGGACGGAGTCCTGGCTGCTCCCGCCGACCACCACGCCTCCGTCGAGGCCCGGACCGACGTCATAGGCGAGGGTTTGGTACCCACCCGGATCTAGCGTTGCGAGACCGTGATCGCCGAACCCGGTCCGGAGAAAACCATTCCGCGTCACCTCAGCGGCCGCCAGCGCCGACCCGTAGTTCCCGCCAAGGAGGATCCGGTCCGAAGGACTGACCGACAAGAGATCGAGCCGGAAGAGGGTCTCTCCGCCGGGCGAAGGCGTTTTGGCGAAGCCGTCCCTGCCGAAGGTGTGATCGATGGACCCGTTCGGGTGGAACGCCACGAGCCCCTGCTGACTGTTATCGACCTTCGCGCCGAAGACCAGGATCCGCCCGTTGGACTGCACGCCGATCTGTCCGAACCAGCCCGCGATCTTGCCGTCACCGGAGAAGTTCGGGTCGAGCGTTCCATCGGGCATGAGCCGGGACACCGCTGCGAAGTACCCCTGCGTCCAGCTGAAGGCCCTGGTGCTCACCAGGATCCGTCCGTTGAGCTGAACAGCCATCGAGTCGATCGTCGCGTAGGACTCACCGGGGTAGGAGATCGTGAGCTGCCCCTGGGAGGCGAACGTGGTGTCCACGGTCCCATCAGCGTCGTAGCGGACGATCTTCACGATACTCGTCTGCGTGGAAGCGGTAGGACTCGATGTGCCGCCAACCAGGATCTTCCCGTCCGGTTGCACCGCCATGACGATGACCTGGTCGCTCGTCCCACCGAAGTCGGTGGTCACGCTCCCATCCGTTCCGAACGTCGGGTCGACGAACGTGGTCGCCTGCGCGGGGCCGCCCAGTGCTAGAACAGCGGCCATCGAGAATGCGAGGCCAATGGTTGTGCTTCGAGCGCGGGGGTGCACGGTGATGTCCTCCTTCTGGAGGTGACGACTGAGCCGGGATCCGGCGGATCAAGGCTGCGTTGCCCTCGACCCTAGCCCTGGGATCGCTAGAGCGCAATGGAGCCGTACCTCCGCTCGAATCAGGGTGACTCCGGCATCGGATCCTATACAAGGACAGCGGGGTGACCCCGAGCGATTACTGGCAGGGTGTTTCGATGAGTCCGGTAACGTCGTACGGGTCGATCGGATCGGGTGTAGTGGATCCAACCGCCCACACCCCCGAGGTCCCCGCGGCCACCCCCAGGAACTCGCCGTCTTGCCCGGCCTCAGAGGTCTGCCGCGTCCAATCGGAGCCGTTCCAGCGCAGCACGCTTGCGGCCTCCGTTCCCGTGGCGGCGTCGAAGCCGGCGCCGACCGCATAGGCGTCGCCCGCGGAAGGCGCGGTCACTCCAAACAACACGGTGTTCGGCGGCAACGAGGGCAAGGGCTCGGAGGTCCAGGAGACACCATCCCAGTGGAGAGCAACCGGACGCCTGTGCGCGGCGTGGTAATAGGGGCCGCCGACCACCCAGACATCGGACGCACTCGAGCCCGACACGCTGGTCAAGATCGTGTTTCGCAAACCGACCGGAACGGTCGACCAGGTCGACCCATCCCAGTGCTCGACGAGTGCATGCCCGGCGCCGTTCAGCCGCCCCCATCGTCCAACAGCCCAGACGTCGTTCGTCGAGATGGCAGTCACACCGAAGAGGTCGCTGGCATGCGTGCCCACGTTGGGCGAAGGGACTCTGGTTAACGAGACCCCGTTCCAGTGTTCGATGAGCGTTCGCCCGCGCCGGGGGTGCCGCCAAGCGAGCCCGACGGCCCACGCATCGGTGGGGCTCACCGAGTCCATGCCGAAGAGGACCCCTCCGCGCGCGCGAGCCGGCATCGGAGCGTTCAGTTTCGTCCAGGACGAGCCGTCCCAGTGCAGGGCTAACGCACGATCCGTCGCGGAGGTCGTAGATCGCAGTGAGGTCCGCACATCGGATGGATCCAGGATCTCGCCCCTCGCGGATAGGAACCCCGACCGTCCGTAGGTGTCTCCTACCGCCCACACGTCGATGTTGGAGCTCCCGCCCACCCCGCGCAGCGTCGCCCGCTGTTGCGAGGTGACCGGAAGCGCTTTGTTGACCCACGCGGAGCCGTTCCAGTGGATCACGACCGAGCCGAAGGACGTCGCGTCCGGGCCCACGGCCCACGCTGATGCTCCAACGGCGGCAACGCCGGTCAGGAAGTGCGCGTCCGCTTGCGGTGGGATCGGGACCGACATGAACTGCGTGGCGCACGCAGCGCTCGCCGCTGGGGCTGAGCCATACATGCCGAGCGTGATGAGCGCCGGAGGGAGCAGGAACACCAGGGATCGGGCGTGTTTCATACACGCACCCTACGCCCCGAGGGTTAACCCTCGTGCAACGCCGCGACCGACTTGTCGATCCGGCGCTGACGCGTCTTGGCCTGTTTTGCGCCTTCGATCGAGAGCACGTAGCGGCGCTTGTTGCTGTAGGAGAGCCCGGCGAACGTGGCCTTCGCAACCGGATCCGCGGCCAGTGCCTTTTTGAAGTCCGATGGCACCACCACCTCGCGCTTCTCAGTATCCACCTCCAGATCGACCTGGAGCTTGTCCCCGGCCTGGATCCCGGCGCCGGCGCGCACCTCGGCGCTGACGGGGAGCAGGTACTCGCCGTTGTAGACCGCGACGGTGCTTCTACAGGTGTAGCCGTTGATGGTGACGCGTACGGGCACCCGCCGGCCCTTACCCAGGGCCTCGACCGTGGCCTTCGGTACGCGGATCCCCGTGGCCGTCTTCCCGTTGAGATCGAGCGTTGCGCGGAACTTCATGCGCCCTCCTTGGGGTGGATAGGTCTGTCGTCGTTGCGCCCGCAGGGTATCTCGCTCCGCCCGCCTCTTCACTCCGCGGGCCTCCGAGCCGATACCTCAGGTACGCGCCAGGCGTGAGCATGAGCCGAGAGCGAGAGACGATGAAGCGGCGATTCACACACTCCCCGCGGCCATAACGGCCCTCGTGCTGTCGGTCCTCCCGGCACCGGCCGGGGCGGCGAGCGCCGGGTCCTCCGGCGGCACCATCGTCGACACCCACGGCCAGGACATCTTCGTGAACAGCATTGCGCGAATCGGGATCGCCTAACAGCGCGGTCAGGTCGCACGCAGCGCCGCTCCCATCAACACGTCGAGCTTCACCAGCCGGCTTCCCTATGGAGGCGGCGCCATCGTCGCCGGCGACCCCATGGTCTACCTGGTGTTCTGGGGATCACAGTGGGGTTCAGCCAGCACGGTGCGGACGGGGACCTGCGCTACGCCGACAACCCCGACCACGTTGCTAAGGAAGCGCAGGGGTTCTTCGACGGCCTCGGTACCGACGGTGAGACATGGTCGGGCGTGACGACGCAGTACTGCCACGCACGTCCCTCGGCTCGTTCTCGTGCCCGTCCAGCACCACCCACGTGGGCTATCCGACCGGCGGCGCGCTCGCCGGCGTATGGGAGGACACCACAGGCGCCGCGCCGAACTCGGCGTCGCAGAACCAGATCGCCGCAGAGGCCGTCTTGGCCGCGACGCACTTCGGCAACACCGACACCGCGTCCAGCGAGAACGCCCAGTACTTCATCATGTCGCCGCAGGGACCAACCCCGACAACTGCCTCAACTCGAACTTCTGTGCCTGGCACAGCGCGACCTTTACTTACACGGCAACCGGCGCCTTCACGAACATGCCCTACACCACCGACGTGGGCCGGCCCTGCTACGCGAACGCGGTCAACAGCCGTGGCGGAGCGCTGGATGGCATCACCATCGTCGGAGGACATGAGTACAGCGAGGTCGTCACCGACCGCAACCCGGGGGGGTGCCGCCTGGTGGGACGCGAACGACGACACCGGTGGCGAGAACGCCGACAAGTGTTCGCTCGGACTCGGGTTCGCCGGCGCCAACCTGACGCTCGCGACCGGCTCGTTCGCGGTGCAGCCGACCTACAGCAACGACGGGCACTCCGGTTCCGGTGGCTGTTCGTTCTCACACTCCATCTGGGGCGCGGCGCCCGGCAACTTCGCGGTCGACATCTCGACGAACGGAACGGGGTCGGGGAGCGTCACCAGCGCGCCCGCGGGGATCGACTGCGGGGCGACGTGCTCGGCGTCGTTCGCCGATGGGACCAGCTTGACCCTGACGGCTACGGCCGATGCTGGGTCCACGTTCCGCGGTTGGAGCGGCGGCGGCTGCTTCGGGATGGGGGCGTGCACCTTGACCGTGGATTCGGCGAGGTCCCTCACCGCAACCTTCGGCGCGGACGGGCTCACCGACATCGCGGTCTCCGGCAAACTCTCGGGGGGCTACAAGACTTCAGGCAAGTACCGTTTCTACCGGATCGCCAGCAAGGTCTCGTTCACGTGCAGCGTGTCACCGAACGTGGCCGCAGGGGAGCGCGCCGACTTCAAACTCGACAAGATGAAGTCCGGCCACCTGGAGCCGCTCCAGCAGTTCCACTATGACCTGGACAGCTCCAGCAGCCTGGGCGTTTCGTGGGCCAAGAAGAGCCTGCCCAAGGGGAGCTACGCGGTGCGTTGCTCGGTCGCGGA
>JBDTXD010000138.1:0-4911 GCA_040006375.1 Actinomycetota bacterium | reverse complement strand
CGAACGCGGGTTGGCAGGTAGACGAGCCACCGCCCCCGCTGGTCTTGGCGGATCCGCCCCGCGAGCGCGTGTACCTGGTCCGGATCCAGTCGAGAAGGACGAGCCGTGATGAAAGCGGTCAGGCCGGAGAGATCGACGACGGTCGTCGTTCCGATCCGTACCGGCCCACCGAGCATCCGGGCGTTGGGGAAGACCAACAGGGCTTCGACCCAGTCGGCACGGGTCAGCGCCCGCACCGCCATCGCTCCCCGGACCGCCTGTCCGGTGAAGCCCGTGCAATCGGAACCGTCGCGTCGGAGCATCCCCTCGCGAACCTCCACCCTGCCCGGGTGATTCTTCGTCTCGATCGCGAATACACCGGTCGGCCCGACGATGACGTGATCGACGTTCCCCCGATCGATGTCGACGTCATCGATGAGTTCGTACCCGAACGCCTCAAGGCGCGATAGCGTTCGGGAGACGATCGCCTCGCCCTCGAACCCCTTCTGCCATCTGTCCGGATCGAGTAGGCCACCGTCTCGCATCAACCACAGCACTGCGCCGACCAGGAGTGCCTCGAAGAGCATCAGCGGCCACCACCAGAAGGCGGCGATGGCGGCGGACAGGAGGGCTCCGTAGATGAAGCCGATGGCGATCCCGATCACCAGCACGCGCCGCCCGACGTACCCGGTTGCACTCGACATCCTTGTGATATCGGGCGGGAGGCCCTCCGTATTGAGCCAGACCCGGTGAGGCTAGATCACGCCCTGCGCCAGCATGGCGTCGGCGACGCGGGTGAACCCGGCGATATTCGCGCCGTGGAAATAGCTGCCGGGCTTGCCATAGTCCTCGGCCGTCTCACGGCACTGTTGGTGGATGCGCTTCATGATCGTGCGCAGCCGGTCATCGACCACATCGCGGTCCCAGGTGACGCGCATCGAGTTCTGCGACATCTCCAGCCCGCTCACCGCCACTCCCCCGGCGTTCGCCGCCTTGCCGGGCCCGTACATCACGCCCATGTCGAAGAACACCTGCACCCCGTTCGGCGTGGTCGGCATGTTCGCGCCCTCGCTGATCACCTTCACACCCCCGTTGGCAAGGTTCACCGCGTCCTTCTCGTTGATCTCGTTCTCGATGGCGCTCGGGAACGCGCAGTCGGCCGGCACTGACCAGAGCGCATTGGTGTCGCCGGCATCGGCGGGCGTAAACGTCGCGCGGGGGAATGCCTCCGCGTATTCGCGCATCCGGCCCCGACGTTCGTTCTTCAGGGTCATCACCCAGGCGAGCTTCTCCCGGTCGATGCCGTCCGGGTCATGGATGAACCCGCCCGTATCCGAGAGCGTGATCGGGATTGCGCTGAGGTCAAGCAACTTCTCCACGGTGTATTGGGCGACATTCCCCGAGCCGGACACGAGGCAGCGCTTGCCTTCGAGCGACTCATCGCGCGTGGCCAGCATCTCCTCGGCGAAGTACACCGCGCCGTAGCCGGTAGCCTCGGGCCGGATCAACGAGCCGCCCCAACCAACGCCTTTGCCGGTGAGGACCCCGCCGGCGTGGACGTTCCGGATCCGTTTGTACTGCCCGTACAGGAACCCGATCTCGCGCCCCCCGACCCCGATGTCGCCCGCCGGCACGTCGGTGTCCGGTCCGATGTGGCGTTGCAGTTCGGTCATGAACGCCTGGCAGAAGCGCATGACCTCCGTGTCGGTCTTGCCCTTCGGGTCGAAGTCGGCGCCTCCCTTGCCCGCGCCCATCGGCAGCGTGGTCAGCGCGTTCTTGAAGATCTGTTCGAACGCGAGGAACTTGAGCTTCCCGATGTAGACGGCCGGGTGGAAACGCAAGCCTCCCTTATAGGGACCGAGCGTGCTGTTCATCTCGATCCGGAAGCCGCGGTTCACGTGCACCTCGCCGGCGTCGTCCACCCACGGCACGCGGAACTGGATCACGCGTTCTGGCTCGACGATCCGCTCGACGACCTTGGCCTCGCGGTACTCCGGGTGCCGCTCCAGGACCAGCTCGACCGATTCCATGACCTCCTCGACCGCCTGGCGGAACTCGGGCTCGTGTGGGTTCTTGAGGGCAACGTTCGTCAGCAGTTGATCGACGTACTCGCTCATGTGCAGGCCTCTCAGTCGCGGAAATCGGGTTGGGTTCGTTCGACCATACGGAGCAGGGCCTCCCAGTGGAGCCGGCCCCATCCGGCGAGACCACCGACCATCTCCCCTCGCGTGTCCGCGATGACCTGGGCGTCGATCGGGGTGAGCGCGCCCAGCCCGGATGCGAGCACCTGGAGCTGCGCCGCTTTCTCCAGCATGTACAGATCGTCGAACGCCGACCCCAGTTCCGCGCCGGCAACGAGCACACCGTGGTGGCGAAGGAGCATGACATCGTGCTGACCTAACGCCTTCGCCAGACGCTCGCCTTCGTTCAGGTCGGCGAGGCCGTGGTACTCCTCGTCGTAGGCGATCCGCCCGTCGAACTGCAGGGACGTCTGGGAGATGGGCACCAGGTGGAGTTCATCCTGCATCGCGAGCGCGGTCGACCACGGCTGGTGCGTGTGCAGGACCACCTGCGCCTGCGAGCAGAGACGGTGGATCGGCGAATGGATGCCCACACCCGTGTCGGGGGCTCTGCCGCTGATCACGGTCCCGTCGATGTTGACCACCGCCAGGCTCGATGCGGTGATCTCGGAGAAGTGCAGGCCGAACGAGTTGATGAGGAATCGGTCCTCGCGACCCGGGATCAGCATCGAGAAGTGGTTCGAGATGCCCTCGTGGAAGTCGAACATCACGGCCAGCCGGAAGGCGGCGGCCAGTTCAACGCGAGCTTCGCGTTCGTCCATCGGTGGATTCATGGATCCCACCTCCTCGCCGGGCACGCTACCGCAACGCGGCGGCTGCGCCTAGGCAGAGAGGGCGGACCTGGCCGGGGCGCGGCGGATCCGGACGTCGCCGGACACGGAGAGGACCTTGAGCTCCAAGGGGTGGGAGTCCAGCGGCCCCTCGGCCGCCGTGAGGTCGCTGCGGGCATCGCCGCTGGTGGACCGCACGTCCATGAAGACCTCCGTGCCCGCAGCCACGCCGATCTCGACATCGCCCGAGACCGATCGTAGGTTCGTGGTGCCGCGGCGGAGCGAGCCGAGCCGCACATCGCCGGAAACACTGGTGATGGTGACCGAGCCGTCGATGGCGTCGACGTCCATATCGCCGGACGCAGACTTCGCTGAGAGGCTCCCCCCAACGGCGCTCACCCGGATATCACCCGAGGCCGAGTTCACGGTGAGATCGCCGCCGATCCGCCCGCCGGTCACGTCTCCGTTACCCACCTTCACGCTCACATCAGCGTCCACATCGTCGAACTCCACGTCGCCCGACCCACTACGGAATTGGATGGCTCCGAGCCGTCCGTGGGCGGTGAAGTCCGCCGAACCGCTGGACATCTCCACGCGCGCCCCCTGTGGACACCGCACGCCGATCACCAGGTCCTTCCCGCTGGAGAACGCGAACTTCCCACCCTTCTGTTCGATGGTCAGGCGGTGCCCGCCGGGGGCGGGGTCGAGCCGCACCACCAGGTTCTTCGGCTCCTTCACCCGTTCGAACACCACGTCGGTGGTTGCGGTCTCAGAGGCTTCCAGCCGGACGGTGCCGGAGGGGATGTTGATCTTGATCTGCAGCTCGCCGGGGGTGTCGAATCGCATCGGTTCCATCGGGTTCTCCTTCAACTCTGCGCGTAGCCGGTGATCCGGGAGCCGCTGCGACCCCGGCCGATCTCGAATTCGACGCGCCTGCCTTCGACGCCGTTCTGCACGGCGCGAACCAGCCAAGCGTTCACGGACAAGCCTTCCTTCGCCGCCGACTCCTCGGCCTTGGTCTTGAGAGCCTCGGACATGCGGAGCGTGAGCCGGGCCATGCCGCCCTCGTCGGGTTCTTCGGGGGCCGCGGGTTCAGGTGCGCTCGGTCCGACGTAGACGATGCGCGCGTCCCGGCCCGCGACGCGAACCTCCGCATGACCCGAGGGAAGCTGCTCGCACAGCTCTAAGGACGCCTCGCCGAGCACGTCCTGCAGACGCACCTGGAGCGAGGGCTCCACCGAACGCCCGATCCGCTCGAGCGCGGCCTGACCGGCATCGTCGCCGGTGAGCAACGCGTCCAAGTCCCCGCGGATGGCCTCGACGTACGGTGCGAGATCCATCAGGCACCCTCGCCCTTGGGCTCGGGCCGGCGGGTGTTCTCCACCGGACGGGTGCGCCGGATCCGATCGGCCGCTAGGAGCAGATCCCGGATGCGGAGCCGTGTGAGTTCCCCACTGATGCGTGCGTCCATGAGACGCCTCCTTCGCTGTCGTGATGACGTCACTATGACGTCTTACCCGGGGTCTGTCAACCCCGATCTTCCCGTGGACCCCTACACTGCGGCGGCATGAGGGCGTGCCCAGCGTGCGGGGTTGAGAACCAGGCGGATGCCCGGTTCTGCATGTCATGCGGCGCCCCGCTCCCCCGGGTTTGCCCCTCGTGCGGTGCGCCGGCGCCCGAAGGCGCGCGGTTCTGCTCCTCGTGCGGCACTGCGCTCGATGAAGGCGCCGCGTCGCCGGCAGCCGTCGCGGAAACCGAGCGGCGGGTCCTTACGATCTTGTTCGTCGACCTGGTGGGTTTCACCGAGCGCTCGGACCGGGCCGACCCGGAAGACGTGCGCAACACGCTGGTCCCGTTCCATCAGCGAGTGCAGGCGGAGTTGGAACGGTTCGGTGGCACGCTCGACAAGTTCATCGGCGATGCCGTGATGGGGGTGTTCGGCGCCCCGGTCGCGCATGAGGACGATCCCGAGCGCGCGATCCGTGCGGCGCTCGCGATCCTTCGATCCATCGCGGAACTCGCCGCGGACGATCCGGGATTCGCGGTGCGCATCGCGGTGAACACCGGGGAGGCGGTGGTGT
>JBDTXD010000137.1:0-4916 GCA_040006375.1 Actinomycetota bacterium | reverse complement strand
TCAACACGACCTACGCGGCGCAGGCCCGCGTCGACGCGCAGCTCACGAACGGCGCTGATGTCTCGGTCACCACTGCGGCGGCCACCGGCCTGCCGCCGACCCTTGCCACCGAGGTCGCGAAGCTCCCCGGCGTTGACAGTGCCCAAACCATGCTGCATCGATTCGCCTACGTCGGGAACGATCTCCAGGACCTCTACGGGCTGAACCCGTCCACCATCGGGCAGACAACGAACATGTCGGATGCGTTCTTCGGGAGCGGCTCGGCATCGCAGGTCCTCGCGACGCTCGCGGCGACGCCGAACGGGGTCCTGGTGAGTGACGAGACCGTGATCGGGTTCCAGCTCAAGCCGGGAGACACACTCCAGCTCAGGCTGCAGTTCGCCGATCACCAGTACCACGCGGTCCCGTTCGTCTATGTGGGGATCGCGCGGGAGTTCCCGACCGCCCCGCACGACTCGTTCCTCATCACCAACGCGACCTACGTGGCGGCGCAGACCGGCAACCCCGCCGCGCAGACACTCCTGGTCAAGACGAACGGTTCCCCCCCGGCCGTCGCCGCAAGTGTGCGGCAGCTCCTGGGACCGGCGTCGGGCGCCAACGTGCAGGACATCGTGACGCAGCAGAAGATCACGCTCTCCGGCCTGACGGCGATCGACCTGGCCGGGCTCACGCGGCTCGAGCTCGTCGTCGCGCTCCTGCTCGCAGCGGGGGCATCGGGGCTGGTTCTGGCCCTCGGTCTGGCCGAACGCCGCAGGATGGTCGCCATCGCGAGCGCCCTCGGTGCGAAACCGCGCCAACTCGCGGCGTTCGTGTGGAGCGAAGCTGGGTTCGTGGCCATCGGCGGGTCCATCCTCGGCGGGCTGGTTGGCTGGGGCATCGCGCAGGTGATCGTCAAGATCCTGACGGGTGTCTTCGATCCGCCGCCAGAACATCTCTCTGCGCCGTTCGGGTATCTCCTCGCGCTCGGTGGTGCGACCGCGGCGGCGGTCGTCCTGGCCGGGGCCGGGATGCTCCGCGCCACGCGCAAGCCGGCGATGTCCATCCTGCGCGATCTGTAGACGGGCGGCGGACCACCGGAGAACCGACCGGTATCCTCCCGAGATGGCCGGAGGACTCCGTCGCGCGATGCTGGTCCTCTGTGTGGTCGCCGGCTCCTGTTCTTCGAGGCCCGCGCCGGATCACACCAGGAGCCCCAGCGTGACGCCGAGGTTCCGCGCGGTGATCACGGTCCGGCCCGCCGGGTTCGTACTGCCGTCCGCGCTGCAACGAGAGGTTGCACTGCAACTGGATGGTGCCGTCTACCTGGTCGGCGGGCTCGACCGGGCATCGACCACGCTGTCCGATGTGGTTCGGATGGATCCCAACACCGGGGCGACGACGCCGATCGGATCACTCAGCTCCCCCGTCCACGACGGCGCCGGTGCGGTGATCGGTGGCAAGCTCGTCATCTTCGCCGGCGGCGAAGGCACCGGCACCACGAACGTGCAGTCGTTCGATCCCACCGCGGGCACCTCAACGATCATCGGGCATCTCCCGGTGCCGCTCTCCGATCTCGCGTCCGCGGTCGTGGGGTCCACGGTCTACCTGGTGGGCGGGTACGACGGCACGACGCCTCGCGCAGAGATCTACGCCAGCAAGACCGGGCGCACCTTCACGAAGGTCGCCGCGCTCCCCACAGGTCTCAGGTATCCGGCGGTCACGGTGGTCGGGGAGCGAATCATCATCGCAGGCGGCGTGTCGGCGCATGGCCCGACAGATGTTGTGTACGCGTTCGACCCAAGCGCCGGAACCGTCACGTCGATCGGGCACCTTCCGGCTCCTGTTGGCCATGCCGCGGCGTTCACCCTTGGTTCCAAGGCGTACGTACTGGGCGGACTGAACGCCGCGGACGCGGCGGTGACGTCGGTCACCGTGATCGACCCGACGAAAGGGACGGTGCATCGTCTCCCGGCGCTCGCGCAGCCGGTCACCGACGCCGGCGTAGCGTCGGTTGGCGACACCGTGTTCATCATCGGCGGAGCCCGCTCCGTCACGATCTCGACGTCGGCCCCCTCCGTCCTTGCCGTGACCGCACATCGGGTGCCGGTGGGAGCGCCGGCCCCGTGACGGCGAGGGAGCCCGCGGATATCCGCGGGCTCCCTCGCTTCCTGCTCGGCCGCGATCCTTACTCCTGGCCGTCGAACTGGTGGTCCACGTTGCCCGCCGGGTCGGCGTGTCCGCCGGGTCCGTCGGACGGAGCGCCTTCGCCCGAGGACTCGCCGGACGTCTCACCGGTGGCCTCGCTGCTCGTTCCCGTGGTGTCGGGCGTGGTCTGGTCGCCCTGCTGGACGTTGTCGGTGTCGGGGGCCGTGGTGGTCTCCGACGTCGCCGGCTTCGCCGGGGCCGCGTGCTTACTCGAAGCCAGCGCCGCTCCGCCCACCGAACCGATGAGCACGAGCACCGCGCTTCCTGCGACTAGCGTCTTCTTGATATCCATGTTGTGTGTCACCTCCTTCGTTCGTCTGCCACAACGATGGTCGAAGGCCCATTAGAGACTGGTGAGTCACACGTGAAGGTTACGAACCGGACGGGAGTACCAGGGCCAGACGCGCGCCACCACCCACGCGGTTGCTCGCCGACACGGAGCCGCCGTGTGCCGTTGCGATCACGCGAACGATGGCCAGGCCCAGCCCCGCTCCCGGGGCACCGGTCGCCCGATCGGCTTCCCCGCGAGCGAATGGCTCGAATGCAGCGTCCAAGAACCCGGGCGCGAACCCGGCGCCAGAGTCTTCGACCACTACCTCCACGTTCGCGTCACCAGCTCTGTCCGCACGCACTTCGACGCAGCCCTGCGCGGGTGTGTGACGAACAGCGTTGTCGATGAGGTTGTCCACGGCCTGACGAACCCGGATCTCGTCCACGCTAACCGAGAGCGGCGCCGCATCGACCAGAAGCCGAACCCCTGCCGCTTCAGCGGCACGCTGATGGGCCGCACACGACTCCGTGACGAGCTCATCCAATCGAACGCGACGGCGGACCAACGGAACGCGGCCACCGTCCGCGCGGGAGTAGATCAGAAGGTCGCTCGCGAGCGCTGCGAGCCGGTCGATCTCCGTCGACGCGCTTCGCAGTGCGGCAGCGAGTTCGGTCGCGCTGCGGGCACCCGTCAGGGACAGGTCCACTTCCGCCTTGAGGTTCGTCAGGGGCGTTCGCAGCTCGTGGCTGGCGTCATCGACGAACCGCCGCTCGTGATCGAAGGAGGTCTGGAGCCGGGCGAGCATCTCGTTCAGCGTCACCACCAGCCGCGCGAGTTCGTCATCGGAAGGTGGCACCGGAAGGCGGCGTGCAAGATCGGATGTGGAGACCGCTTCGGCCTCGCGTCGAACCCGCTCGACCGGCTGGAGCGCCGCCCCCGCGATGAGCCAGCCGAGTCCTGAGGCGACGGCGAGCGCCATCGGCCCTCCGATCAGCAGGACTGCGAGGAACCCGGACAGCACGGAGGCATCGGCCTCGAGCGACGTTCCGACCACGACGAATGACGCGGTAGAACCGTCTCCCGCGGGGGATACGAGGAGGCGCGCGATCCCGCTCACGCCCGGAACCGCGCGATCGAAGAACATCGGGGTGTGCACCTCGTTCAGCTCCGCCCGGGTCAACAGCGGGGATGCAAGTGCCTGGCTCGAGTCGACGATCTCCCCGGACCTGCGGATCACCTGCGCGAAGGTCTCCACGCCATTCACCGACGCTCCCGTCTGGTCCCCGAAATTGCCTCCGTTCTGGTCGAGCCCCGCAGCGATGACTCCAGACTGTGCTCGGAGCGCGGCGTCAGTGGTGCCTGTGAGCTCCGCTCGGAGCCGTACATACAGGAACGTCCCGACGATGGCCAGCAGCACTGCCATCGAGGCGGCGAACACGAGGGTCAGCCGGAGACGGAGCGGCAGGCGCGCGATCATCCGGCGGCCAGCCGGTACCCCGCCCCCCGCACCGTGTGTATGGAGTTCGCACCGAAGGGACGGTCGACTTTCTCCCGGAGGTACTTCACGTAGACGTCGACGACGTTGGAACCGCCGTCATAGGCGAAATCCCACACATGTTCGATGAGCCGCATCCTGGTGAGCACCTCTCCCGGGTGGCGAAGGAAGAACTCCAGGAGTGAGTACTCCTTCGCGGTCAGGTCGATGGCGACCTCACCTCGACGGACCACCCGTGTCGATGGATCGAGGGTCAGATCCCCGGCGGCAAGCACTGCCGGCCGTTCAGGCACCCCGCGGCGGATCAGCGCGCGCAGTCGCGCCGTAAGTTCGGTGAAGGCGAACGGCTTTGTGAGGTAGTCGTCGGCGCCGACATCGAGGCCGCGAACCCGGTCGTGGACGGCGTCCAGGGCCGTGAGCATGAGGATGGGCGACCACGTGCCGCCCTCCCGGATGCGACGGCACACCTCGAAGCCGTCGAGATCGGGCAGCATGACATCGAGGACGATGGCGTCGCTCGGGTACTCCGCCGCCCTCCATACCGCGTCGCCTCCCGTGGATGCGACGTCGACCGCGTAGCCCTCCTCCTCCAAACCTCGCTTGAGGAGAGCCGCCGTCTTGGGAGCATCTTCGACCACGAGCACGCGCACGCGACACCTCCCAACCCGACCCTACGCTGGACAGATGAGAACCTGATGAGAGAGCGGGTCGGCGCCTTCGGTCGGTTAGAGCGGCACGTGGCTGAGCACCATGATGCGGGGCTCGGTCATCTCCTCCATGGCGAACCGCAGGCCTTCGCGCCCGAAGCCGGAATCCTTGCTCCCACCGTAGGGCATCTGGTCCGCGCGGAACGCACTGACGTCGTTGATGATGACCCCGCCGACCTCAAGCGTGCGGTGGGCCAGGAACGCCCGGTTGATGTCGTTGGTGAAGACGCCGGCCTGCAACCCGTACTTCGAGTTGTTC
>JBDTXD010000136.1:0-4938 GCA_040006375.1 Actinomycetota bacterium | reverse complement strand
GCAACCGATGATCGCGGCGGCGCCGACCTCGATGTAGTAGCGGACCACATCCAGCTTGGTGATCGCCGGACCCGGGAAATACACCTTGTTCGGGTTGGTGACGTGGATGGTTCTGCCTTCGACCTCGATGTCGACGGGTTCGTCCTTCGTCACCGATGTCCTCCGGCGTGGATGGGTTAGAGGGCCGGGGGCCTCGGCGCGGCCGGGGCGGCGAGCTCGACCCAGACGGTCTTGCCCTCACCGACGACCTCACTCCCCCAGGCGACCGCCATCGCCTCCACCAGCACCAGGCCTCGGCCGGAAAGGGATGTCGGGACGAGCCCACGCGGCAGCGGGGAGATCAAGCTTTCGTCGTGAACGGCTATCCGCACCACCGCGTCACGGCGGGAGATGGCGATCGTGAGATCCGAGCGCGCGTGTACGACCACATTGGCGGTGAGTTCGGTGATCAGGAGCGCAGCGTCCTCGATCAGATCACCGCGACCCCACGCCGCCAGAGTTTTCGTCATGAAGGCGCGAGCCTGCTTCGGCGCGGAAAGGGACGAAGACAGCCTGAGGACCTCACCGGGCGCCGCCGGACCCGGGCCGGCGCCCAGCACCGCAGAGTGAAGGTGACGCAGGTCGGCGAACGCCGAGTCATCGTGCGCATCGAGCGCACCGGCCGGGTAGGAACACAGCAAGGAGAAGTCAATCTCAGCGCGCAGGCGGTTCCACCGCTCCTCGAGGTCGATGGCTGCGACCACCTGGCCGGCGTCCCAGAGGAGCGCAACGATCTCGCCGAAGATGAAGAGCCGGCGCCCGCTCTCGGCCGCACGGCGCAAGGGCTCTGCGACTGCCGCATCGAACAGGTGCGCATCGACGACGCCACTCAGCGCAGCGCGAGATGCGATCTCCGCCGCGTCCAGCACAACGAGACGCTCGGTACCGCGAGCCGAATCCGGATCTTCGCCGCGCTCCCGGATGACTCCTTCGAACGCTTGCTCGTTGGCAGGAGTCGTGGCGGCGATGGCGATGCCCCCGGCGTGCAAGCCGTCCGCCAAGTACCGGCCGACGACTCGGTGCAGGTCTGACTCATCTTGATAGAACTGGACCAGGTGATCGAGCGGTCCGTTCTCCGCTTTGGTCTCGGTGCGCATCGATCCTCCTCGCGGGCGTCCATGCTACGCGCTCGCGAGCGGCTCGCACCTTCGCATGGCCGACCGAGCGTTGCAGCGTCGTGGGCTAGCCGGCCTCTTGGAGTTGCATCTTGCGCACCTGCATCCGGTCGCCGAGTTCGGTGAGTTCGTCTCCGTCGAAGACATCCCGCGCCTTCGGGAACATGTCCGACTCTTCCTCCTCCATGTGATGTTCGACGTTCTCCTTCATGACCGTGAGCTTGGCGCCCCAGGTCTCGTCCTGCACCGAAAGGGTTTCGAGCTCGGCGACGATGCCGTCGACCACGTGATGCTCCTCGATCCCCTCGAGCACGATGTCCTTGGCCTTCGGATGTTTCTTCAGCGCCGGATAGAAGATCTCTTCCTCGATCGCCTCGTGGATCTCCAGCCGGGCCTTTAGTTTGTCGAACAGCTCGTTGCGGATCTTGACCCCACGCTCGGTGGTCTCGTCCAGGTCCGCCATCAGCTTCTTCATCTCGTCGTGCTCGTCTGTGAGCAACGTGATTGCGTTCATCGATCCCTCCCTGGGTTCTGGTGCTCGCGCCCTACCCAGCGCTCAGCGAGGTCAAACGGAGGCTGACAGCGGGGGCACCACCAGGTCGAGCGGCCCTGGATCCCCTGGCGCTGATGCTGGATCGTCGCGCCGCACGATCGGCATGGCCGGCCGGCGCGGTCGTAGACGGCAAGGCCACCCGACACCGTTGTCCGGGGACCGCCACCGAGGTTCCGGCGGAGCAACACGGAGGCGGTCTGGATGAGCCGGCGCTGCGTCTGCGCATCCACGGCCCCGACACGGACGAACGGGTCGACGCCACAGGCGAAGAGCACCTCGCTCTTGTACACGTTGCCCACCCCCGCGGCGACGCGCTGATCCAGCATCGCCGCGCCGATCTGCGTCGAGGGATCGAGTTCGGCCATGCGCCGCAGCGCCTCATCGACGTCGGGCCCAGGCGCGCACAGATCTGGCCCGAGGGATGCGAGCTGCGGGTGCCTGGCGACGTCCCGCGCGCTCAGCAGCTCGACCACCGGGGCGTCGAAACAGACCGTCACCATGTCCGCGGTTTCGAGCACCACTCGCGCGTGGGCCGCTCCTTTCCACCACCGCTCTCCGTGGCGGTAGATGTGCCAACTACCGTCCATCTGCATGTGGGTATGCAACGCCACGTCATCGGCGAAATGGATCAACAGGTGTTTCCCTCGCGCTTCCACGCCGCGAATCATGGTCCCGGCCGCCGGGTGTTTCCCGGCCAGTGCCGGCGCGTGGAAGCGCGTGATGGGATGACCTTCCAGCACCTGTCTCAGGGTTACGGTCATCCGGAAGATGGTGTCGCCTTCGGGCATGTCAGATCCGCAGGTGAAGGCCGCGGTAGCCGTCGGTGAACCCGGCCTCTCGGAGGGACGCGGCCAGCGGTGAGTCGGCGATCGCTTGTCCATCCACGCGTTGGAGTTCGATGCGCCTGAATGTGCCGTTCTTCAGCAGCGTCGCGATGCCCTCCACCCATGCCTCTGCCGGTAGGCCGAAGGTGGCGATGCTTTTCCCGCCCCGCTCCAGGAATACGCCGAGCCGTCCGTCGACGATCACGACGTAGGCCCCGGGAACACGCGACGGACGTCCCTGGGTTGCAGGCCACGGGAGCGCCGCACCGAACGGCTGGGCCGGGTCCGTGGCCGCCAGCACGACCATCTCCGATCGCTCATCCGTCCCGGCCATCCGCAGCCTGTCGACGGCTCCCGGAAGCGCGAACTGTGCGGCGCCGAGGCCCGCAACGAAATACCCGCGTCGGACGGAGCCCGACCCTTCCATCGCCTTGAGAACCCCGTAGACCCCCGCGAATCCACCCGGGGTGCCCTCGGCCAGGACCGCCTCTCGCGTGAGGACACCGTGTCGTTCGAGCAGCTGCAACGCCCGCGCGTGCGCCACCTCGGTGGGAGAGGGCATCGGCTCAAGCGAGGGAGCCAGCAGCGACCATCGTCCGCCGGCCGCGGGCGGGCCCGCGGCGCGCAGATCCCCTGGGCGCGGGCGGGGTCGCGCCGACGTGCGGGATCGGGACGGTCCCTTGATGAACGCGCGGAGCGGAGCGAGCGTGTCGTTCGTCACCTCGCCGGACCAGACCAGATCCCAAAGCCCTTGGAGGACTGCCTGCTGGTCTGCGACACCGGACGCTCGGAGGAGGCCGGGCCAGAACGATGCTCCCGCTGCGCGGAGGTGGGAGCGGAGCGCATCGTGGATGGGATCGCCAGGAGACCGATCGGGGTTCGGCGGGGAGATGAGCAGCGGCGCCCGGTCCCGGAAACTCAGGATCACGCGCCCGTCCTTACCCCCGATCGCTCCCGCGCCGACCCACACCAATGCTCCGGCGGCGCACATCGCGTCGAGCTCCGACGGGCGATATCCGGCCACGCGCGCAGGCAAGACGTCGGATTCCAGCACCGACGCTGGGACCGCGGTGCCCTGCAACGACGAGATGGCCTCGGGCAGCGAGCCCGTGTGGCGGCCGTCTCCGGCAGCGCCCTGCCACCCTGGGAGGAACCGCGCCAGCACCGGCGTGTCGACGGCCTCGATCTCCTTGCGGAGCGCCGCGAGCGATCGGCGGCGGAGCCGGCGGAGCACATCCACGTCGCACCATTCGCGCTCGGTGCCATCGGGCCGGAACTCCCCGTGCACGACCCTGCCCGCGACCTCCAGGCGCTGGAGCGCCGATCGCACCCGGTCCTCCCCGACACCGAGCCGGCGCGCGACCTGGCCGGGCAGGAACGGCGTGTGGGTCCGTGCGTACCGTTCGACCAAGCCGTCCAGCGGCCGCTCGGCGGGTCCGGTGAAGGCTGCGGGGAGACCGGTGGGCAGCGCCACGCCGAGCCCGTCCCGGAGCCGCGCCACGTCCTCTGCGGCCGCCCATCGCTCCTGACCCGAGACACGCACCCGCACGGCGCGCACGCTCGCCTCCAACCGGTCGGTCCACGCTCCGATGTCCGCTCCGGCCCCGGCCCGCTGCGCGATCTCCTGGTCGGAGAGATCACCGAGGATCCGGAGCAGGTCGTGCACGTCGTCATCGTTCCGCGCCTCGCGGCGGGGGGAGAACCGCTGCAGCTCGAGCTCGAGATCGTCGATCGCGATCGGGTCCAACAGGTCGCGGAGCTCTTCGTTACCCAGGAGCTCGCGGAGGAGGTCTGCGTCCAGCGAGAGGGCGGCTGCGCGCCGCTCTGCCAGCGGGGCGTCTCCGGAGTACATGTAGGAGGCGACCCAGTTGAACACGAGCGATGTCGCGAACGGCGAGGCCCCATCGGTATCCACACCGATCAGCTTGGTCCGGCGCGACCGCAGGTCCGCCATCACCTCGCGCAGGGCCGGGATATCGAACACGTCCCGCACGCATTCGCGCACTGCTTCCAACAGGATGGGGAAGGTCGGATACTTCGACGCCTCCATCAGGAGGTCGGCGCTCCGCTGGCGCTGTTGCCAGAGCGGTGTTCGCTGGCCCGGCCGCCTGCGCGGCAGCAGCAGAGCCCGAGCCGCCGCCTCGCGGAACACGGAGGCGAACAGCGCGGTCTGCGGGAGCGCGGCGACCACCGACGCTTCGATCTCGTCGGGGTCGAAGACGAGATCCTCCAGTGGCAACGTGGTCTCGGCCTCCGGGAGGCGGATCACGATGCCGTCGTCGCTCCACAGGACCTGCCCGCCCGGCTCCATCCGTTCGGCGAGGCGCGCCTCGATGGCCAAGCCCCACGGCGCGTGGACCCGGGCGCCGAACGGCGACAAGACGCAGACACGCCAATCGCCAAGCTC
>JBDTXD010000135.1:0-4956 GCA_040006375.1 Actinomycetota bacterium | reverse complement strand
AGGCGTTGTTGGCGATCGATATGGGACGCATGCATCTGCATGACCCCATCCGGATCCGTCTGGATGGAAAGGCCGTGCCGGCCGACATGCTGCCCGAGGGCTGGGACGCTGAGGAAGGGCGCACACCGGTGGTCCGCACGACGCTGGGCCGCGTGATCTTCAACGAGGCCTTCCCGGACGACTTCGAGTTCCGGAACCACCCGGTGCTGAAGTCGGACATCGCTCGCCTGGTGGACGAGGTCGTTCACCGCTACGACCGGGCGGCGACCGAAGAGGTGCTGGACAACCTGAAGAACCTGGGGTTCCACTACGCCACACGCGCAGGAGTGTCCATCGGTGTAGAGGACGTCACGGTGCCGCCGAGCAAGCAGAAGATCCTGGACGAGCACGAGAAGCGCGCGCAGAAGGTGGAGGGCCAGTACCGCAAGGGCATCATCACCGACGACGAGCGTCGCCAGGAGCTCATCGAGATCTGGACGCAGGCAACGGATGAGGTCAAGGAAGCCATGGAAGCGGGCTTCACGCCGACCAACCCCATCTTCATGATGGCGAACTCAGGTGCCCGAGGGAACATCATGCAGATCCGCCAGCTGGCCGGGATGCGGGGCCTGGTGGCCAACCCGAAGGGCGAGATCATCCCGCGCCCGATCAAGTCGAACTTCCGCGAGGGCCTCTCCGTGCTCGAGTACTTCATCTCTACGCACGGTGCCCGCAAGGGCCTGGCCGACACCGCGCTCCGGACGGCTGACTCCGGGTACCTGACCCGCCGACTGGTGGACGTGGCGCAGGAGCTGATCATCCGCGAGGAGGACTGCGGCACCGACCGCAGCGTCCCCGCCCGGATCAACGTTCGTCGGCCCGACGGCACCGTGGTCAAGCACCAGCACCTGGATACGTCCGCGTTCGGCCGCGTGTTGGCCGAGGACGTCAAGGTCGGCAGCAAGAAGGTCGGCCTCGCGGGCGACCAGATCAGCGATGAGGTCGCGACGGCCCTGGTGGAAGGGGGCGTCGAGTTCGTCCAGGTCCGGTCGGTCACCACGTGTGAAGCCGAGATCGGCGTGTGCGCGCTTTGTTACGGCCGGTCGCTCGCCAGCGGTCGCATCGTGGACATCGGCGAGGCGGTCGGCATCATCGCCGCCCAATCCATCGGCGAGCCCGGCACGCAGCTGACCATGCGAACCTTCCACACCGGTGGTGTGGCGGGCGAGGACATCACGCACGGTCTCCCGCGTGTGGTCGAGCTGTTCGAGGCGCGCAAGCCCAAGGGTGAGGCGCAGATCACCGAACTCAGCGGAGCCGTCAGCATCGAGGACGACGACGAGAAGCACGTCCGCAAGATCCGCGTGACGGACGACAGCGGCGACGAGGTTGAGTACCCGGTGAGCTTCCGGGCCCGGCTCACCGTTGCGGCCGGAGAGCGAGTCGAGGTCGGTCAGCAACTCACCGAGGGTTCGGTGAACCCACACGAGAAGCTGCGGGTCGAAGGCGTGCTCGCGCTCCAGCAGCACCTGGTGGACGAGGTTCAGCAGGTCTACCGGAGCCAGGGCGTGACCATCCACGACAAGCACATCGAACTCATCGCCCGTCAGATGCTTCGGAAGGTACACATCATCGAGCCGGGGGACTCCACATTCCTCCCGGGCGACATGGTGGCCCGCCGCGTGTTCGAGGATTCGAACTCCGAGGTGGTCGAGAGCGGCGGCATGCCGGCCTCGGCCCGTCCGGTGCTCCTGGGGATCACGAAGGCCTCGCTCGCCACCGACTCGTGGCTGTCGGCGGCCTCCTTCCAGGAGACCACACGGGTCCTGACCGACGCCGCCATCGGTGCGAAGTCGGACCCGTTGCTCGGGCTGAAGGAGAACGTGATCATCGGCAAGCTGATCCCGGCAGGTACGGGCATGAGCCGCTACCGGAACGTCCAGGTGCGGATCAAGCCTGAGGCCATCCCCGAGTACTGGCTGGTTCGCCAGAGGGAGCTCGCCGACGCGATGGCGGCCGGCGAGTCGGGCGAACTGGTCCCGGCCGGACTCACCAGAGCCCAGGCCGAACAGATGCTCGGTGGGGTTGGTACGTCCAAGGACGAGTAACCGAAACAGGAAGGGCCCCCCCTAGGGGCCCTTCCTTCGTCCGTATCCGCCCCGCCCGTGGGTCAGGCGCTCGCGCGAGCGATCGCCAGGAGTTCGTCATGGACCTGGCCGGGTCCCGCGAGGATGTCCCCGCTGAGCCAGTCCTGCCCACCATCCCAGTCGGTGACACGGCCTCCGGCTTCAAGGACCAGCAGAGCCCCCGCCGCCACGTCCCACGGGGCGAGCGAGAGCTCGAAGAACCCGTCGAACACGCCCGCGGCGGTCCAGGCCAGGTCCAGGCTCGCCGTCCCCGGTCTCCGCAGATCCTCGAAGCGCTCCAGGGCACCCTGGAACGCACGTAGATAGCGGGCGACACGATCGGGGTGCCGGAACGGGAACCCAGTCCCGACCACGCCTCGCGGGGCCGTCCGTTCGCTCACGCGGAGGCGCTGGGGCTCGGCGGATCCCTTCGTGATCCAGGCGCCGGCACCTCGCTCGGCCCCGTAGGTCTCTCCGAGGAAGGGCGCATGCACCGCGCCCGCGACCGGGATGCCATCGTCTACCAATGCAACGCTCACGCCGACGATCGGGAATCGATGGACGAAGTTCGTCGTCCCGTCCAGGGGGTCGACCACCCAGTAGCGGTTGCCCAAGGAGCTCGAGCGGCCGGACTCCTCCGCCAGGATCGGCACACCTGGGTCGAGGTCGGCCAGGACGGAGGCGATCGCCCGCTCGCTGGCAAGGTCGACGGCCGTCACGTAGTCACCGGGCAGGCCCTTGTCGGTCGCCGCGTGCCCGTGCCCGTGAACCCCAGGCGTCGCCGCCCGGATGATGTCCCCGCCGCGCTCCGCGGCCCGTTCGGCGATGGCGCGGGGTGTCGTCGGTGAGGGCATGGGTGGGGTACCCTATCAATGTCACCCCGACGGACCGGCCCCTCACGCCGGAAGGCACCCCACAGGTTGACACTCCACGTATGTGGCCAGTAGCTTTATCGGTCGCGCCCCGGTTCGGCAGGTCCGCCTGGCGCGTCCATCTTCTGCATCGCTGAAGACGGAACTTCGAGCAGCGACTTTCGGGTTGCGTTCGTTGAAGTGACCTGCGGGGTCGGACTCCCGCCGATCCCCGGTGTTTGACAACGGAAGAGTGCAGACGAGAGACCTATGCCCACCATCCAGCAACTCGTGCGTCAGGGACGTCACGTCCCGAAGACGAAGACCAAAGCTCCCGCGCTGAAGGATTCTCCTCAGCGGCGCGGTGTCTGCACACGTGTCTACACCATGACCCCGAAGAAACCGAACTCCGCGCTGCGCAAGGTCGCGCGCGTCCGGCTCACCACCGGTGTCGAGATCACGGCCTATATCCCGGGCGTCGGCCATAACCTGCAGGAGCACTCCATCGTGCTCGTGCGTGGGGGCCGGGTGAAGGACCTGCCGGGCGTTCGGTACAAGGTGGTTCGTGGCACCCTTGACACGTCCGGCGTGAAGGATCGCAAGCAAGCCCGCTCCCGCTACGGCGCCAAGAAGGGCGGGGAGTAATGCCGCGCAAAGGCCCTGCCGTACGCCGGGACGTCACGCCCGATCCGGTGTATCAGAACCAGCTGGTGACGCAACTGATCAACAAAGTGCTGCTGCACGGGAAGAAAACGGTCGCCGAGCGCACCGTCTACAAGGCGCTCGAGATCATCTCCGAACGAACCGCGAACGACCCCGTCATCACCTTGAAGAAGGCGGTCGAGAACGTTCGGCCACAGCTCGAGGTGAAGTCACGGCGAGTCGGTGGCGCGTCCTATCAAGTCCCGATCGAAGTCAAGCCGCAACGTGGCACCACGCTGGCGCTCCGCTGGCTCGTGAACTACAGCCGGGGACGCCGCGAGGATTCGATGGCCGAACGACTGGTCGCCGAGATCATGGATGCAGCCAACGGCGCGGGGGCGTCGGTGAAGCGCCGGGAAGACATGCACAAGATGGCGGAGGCCAACAAGGCATTCGCGCACTACCGCTGGTGATGCAACACCCGTCGAGACAAGGGGACGCCTAGATGGCGAGCCCCGCAGAGAAGGTGCACGTGGCAACGGCCGAACAGGACGTCAAGAAAGGGGGCAAAGGATTGGACATCCGTGAGTACCCCCTTGCCCGCACCCGGAATATCGGGATCATGGCGCACATCGACGCGGGCAAGACCACGACGACCGAGCGCATCCTCTACTACACCGGCAAGGCATACAAGATCGGTGAGGTCCACGAGGGCACCGCGCAGATGGACTGGATGGCGCAGGAGCGCGAACGCGGTATCACCATCACCTCGGCGGCCACCACGTGTCAGTGGAAGGGCCATTGGATCAACATCATCGACACGCCAGGCCATGTGGACTTCACGGTCGAGGTCGAGCGCTCCCTGCGGGTCCTGGACGGTGCCGTTGCCGTCTTCGACGCCGTTGCCGGCGTCGAGCCGCAATCCGAGACGGTGTGGCGCCAGGCCGACCGCTACAACGTTCCCCGCATCTGTTTCGTGAACAAGATGGACCGTACCGGCGCCAACTTCGAGCGGACGGTCGACATGATCGTCGACCGGCTCGCCGCGAATCCCCTTGTCCTCCAGCTCCCGTGGGGCACCGAGGCGGACCTGCATGGAGTCATCGACCTGGTCGAGATGAAGGGCCACTACTGGGAAGGCGAGATGGGGGAGGACTGGAAAGACACCGACATCCCCCCCGAGTACCTAGAGGCCGCGAACGCTGGTCGTCACGAGCTCTTCGAGAAGCTCGCCGACCATGACGAAGCGTTGATGGAGAAGTTCATCGCCGAAGAAGAGCCCACCGTAGAGGAGCTGCGCCGAGCGATCCGGCGCGCCACCCTGGCGAACGAGGGCGTGCCGGTGCTGTGTGGCTCGG
>JBDTXD010000134.1:0-4990 GCA_040006375.1 Actinomycetota bacterium | reverse complement strand
TAGGCAGGCTCACGTACTTCGGACTCTTCGCCCAACAACACCGCGGCCAGGAATCCGCCGGCATCGCGGTCAGCGACGGCCACAACATCCTGGTCTACAAGGATCTCGGGCTGGTGAGTCAAGTCTTCAGCGAGGCCACCCTCACCACGCTCGCCGGAGACCTCGCCATCGGCCACACGCGTTACTCCACCACGGGTTCGACGAATTGGGACAACGCGCAGCCGGTCTTCAAGACCGACGGGGTTCGTTCGATCGCGCTCGGCCACAACGGGAACCTGGTGAACACCCGTGAACTGGCCGAACGAGTCGGCACCCGGGGCTCGGCCACCACCGACTCTGACCTGGTGACGACGCTGCTGCAGACCGAGATGACGCTCACCGGTTCGCTCGAGGAGGCGGCGCTCACCGTGCTCCCGACCCTGGAAGGCGCGTACTGCTTCGTCATGATGGACGAACGCTCGGTGTACGCCGCGCGGGATCCATACGGCGTACGGCCCCTGTCCATCGGCCGCCTCCCGAACGGATTCGTGGTGGCGTCGGAAACGTGCGCCCTGGACATCGTGGGCGCGACCTTGGTGCGCGACGTCGAGCCAGGCGAACTCATCCGGATCGACGACCGGGGACTCCATTCGGTTCGGTTCGCCGAATCCCCGCGCGCCGCCCTCTGCATCTTCGAGTTCGTGTACCTGGCGCGCCCGGACTCCCGGTTCCGCGAGGCCACCGTGCATATGGCGCGCCGCGAGATGGGCAAGGTCCTGGCGAAGGAGCACCCGGTGGATGCGGACATGGTCATCGCGGTGCCCACCACCGGTCACTCCGCCGCGCAGGGCTACTCGGAAGTCACCGGGATCCCCTACGGCGACGGTCTCTACAAGAACAACTACGTCGGACGAACGTTCATCCAGCCGTCCCAGACGCTGCGTGACCGCGGCGTCAAGCTGAAGCTCAATCCCATCCCGGAGGCCATCCGAGGCAAGCGGCTGATCGTGGTCGACGACTCCATCGTGCGCGGGACCACCACCAAGCAGGTCGTGGCGGCCCTCCGCGAGGCGGGGGCTCGGGAGGTGCACATCCGGATCACGTGTCCGCCGGTGAAGTGGCCATGCTTCTACGGCATCGACATGCCTACCCGTCAGGAGCTGGTGGCCGCGGACCTCAGCGTCGAGGAGATCACGGCGTACATCGGCGCCGACTCGCTCGGGTATCTGTCGCTGGAGGGGATGGTGCAGGCGAGCGGCGGCGGCAAGGAGACGTTCTGCCGCGCCTGTTTCGACGGGGAGTATCCGATCCCCATCCCGGGCGAAGCCGGCAAGTTCATGCTGGAGGATCAACTCCACCTGCCCACCCTATGAGCCAGGGCCCACCGGAGGGTGGGGCCTACCGCGCCGCCGGCGTGGACATCGAGGCCGGGGCCAGGGCCGTCTCGCTGATCGCCGACCTGGCTGCGGCGGCCCGGCGTCCGGAGATGGCCGACCAGGTGGGCGGCTTCGCCGGCCTCTTCGAGATCGCCGAGGGGCGGTATCTGGCTGCGGCGACCGATGGCGTGGGGACCAAGCTGGAGATCGCGAGGATGGCGGGGCGGCTGGACACGGTCGGTATCGATCTGGTCGCGATGTGCGCCGACGATGTGGTGTGCACGGGCGCCGAGCCTCTCTTCTTCCTGGATTACGTGGCGGTCGGACGCGTCGTCCCCGAAGAGGTCGCGCAGATGGTGGCCGGCGTTGCCGAAGGGTGCCGGCGCGCCGGATGCGCGCTGCTGGGTGGGGAGACCGCCGAACATCCGGGCGTCATGGCCGCGAGCCAGTTCGACATGGCGGGGTTCTGTGTCGGTGTCGTCGACGCAGCGCAGCTGCTCGGACCGGCTCACGTGCGCGTCGGTGACGTGTTGATCGGTCTCGCGTCCAGTGGCATGCATTCGAACGGGTATTCGCTGGTGCGCAGCGCGCTGCTGCCCAGCTACGACCTCGCAGACACACCGCCGGGATTGACCCGGCCCCTGGTCGATGAGCTCCTCGAGCCGTGTGCGATGCACACGAAGGACGTGCTCGCGCTGGCCCGCGACGGGCTCCTCGCCGCCGCGGCCCACATCACGGGTGGCGGATTCCCCGAAAACATCCCGCGCATGCTCCCCGACGGGATGGGCGCCGACCTTGATCGAGGCTCATGGCCCGAACCGCCGATCTTCCGGCTGGTTCAGGACGCCGCCGGCGCAGGCGACGAGGACATGTTCGCGACGTTCAACATGGGCCTCGGGATGGTGCTGGCGGTGCATCCGGAGGATGCCGATGAAGTCATGCATCGCAACGAGGGTCACGCGTTCGTGGTAGGACAGATCACGGCCCGGACAGGCGTACGCATCTCGTGAACCCGCGGCACGTACGTGTTCCGCACCCCACCCAGGATGACTAGGCCGGCTCCCCCGGTGCCTCCATCGAAGGTCGGAGCGCTTAGTGCGAGCGTCTATCGATAAACGGGCCTGGTGGCCGATTGAGCGCGGGCTCCTGATAGCCGTAACTACGGGAGATGGAGATCTCAGTGAACCCCGGAACGAGCGTGCTGGTCGTCGACGACGAACCGCAGGTGGTCTGGGTGCTCCAGTTCAGCCTCCAGGCCGAGGGGTACGAGACCTTCACCGCCCACAACGGCGTCGAGGCGATGATGGAGATCGGCGAACATCATCCCAAGCTCATGGTGCTCGACGTCATGATGCCCGAGATGGACGGCTGGTCGGTGCTTGAGGAGCTGATGAGGCTCCCCAAAGACGAGCGCCCCCGCGTGGTCGTGGTGAGCGCACTCGCATCGCTCCGAGATCGCGCGAAGGCGGCCGAACTCGGTGCCGACGCGTACTGTCCGAAGCCGTTCAACGTCGAGGACCTCTTGGCCGTTCTACAAGACCTGAACCGCGCGTCCTAGCGGTCTTCGCCGCCCTCCTGCGCCCGCTTCCGGGCGGCGCAACCAACCGGTCTTCGGCCCCGTCTAACCTGCTACGTTCGTAGGGTGAGTTCGCTCCCCGATGCCGCCGATTCCTTCGCTGACACCGCGTCCAAGCCGGTGGTGAAACGGCTCATCGAGGAGATATTCCCCGGCCTGAAGACCACTGGTCTCAAGCCCCTCCTGTTGGGCGGTGACTTCGACACCTGGGAGGCCGCGGGCGCGGTCATGAAATTCCCCCGCGACGCGGCGTCATCGGCCAAGCTCGACCTGGAGATCGCGCTGCACGACCAGCTCGCGCAGCGGCTCGGCCCCATGGTTCCCGCGGTGCGAGCCGTCGGGGAGCCGGCGGCGTCGTTCCCGTGGCGATCCGTGGCGTTCGACCGCGCGCGGGGCCGGCAGGGCCAGACGGTCGATGGGCCGATCGTCCGTCCCAAGCCTTGGGCCCGCACGTCGCTCGCGAAGGAGGTTGCCGGCGCCCTGTCGGCTTTGCACACGACGCCGGCCAAGGTTGCCAAGGCGGCCGGCGTCCCGAAGCGCGACGTAGATCTGGGCGGCGTGGATCCGAGCGAGAAGGCCATCGCGTGGGCGACCAAGATCGTCGGTAACCGGCTGGATGCGTTCCTGGTGGATCCGTTCCCGGCAGGGACGCCGAAACCCGGGCCGAAGGTGTTGTGTCACACCGATATCAAAGGGGAGCACCTCTACGTCAGCGAGGACGGCACCCGCCTGACGGCGATCGTCGATTGGGCGGACGTGGCCATCAGCGATCCGGCGCTGGATCTCGCCGGGTTCGCTATCTGGCTCGGGCCCACGTTCGTGCACGAGATCTTGGAGTTCTACACGGGTCCGAGCGACGAGGGGATCGAAGAGCGCGCGGTCTACTTGGCGCGCGCCAACCTCCTCACCTATATGGACGAATACCTCGCCCGCGAGGGCAAGGCGGGCGTCCCCGTCGTGGATGCTCAGCTTCGCGCGGTGTTCATCCCGCCGGAAGATCCCAAGCGCCGTCGCTAGACAAGGATGCCAGCCCGCCGCGACGGCCCGACGCCGCGAGCCGCGGTCCGGCTCCTCACCGTCGATGCGCGCGAGCGAGTCCTGCTCTTCGGGTACCGGAATCCGACGGATGGGGAAGAGTTCTGGGTCACGCCCGGTGGTGGGATGGAGCCGGGGGAGTCACTCGAGGACACCGCTAGGCGCGAGTTCCTCGAAGAAACGGGACACCCCGTCCTCGGAGACCTGGGGGACGTGATCTGGCGTCGCTCCGTGCAGTACGAATGGGACGGCGAATGGCTCCGTCAGTCGGAGGTGTTCTTCCTCTACCGGGTGCCCGAACTCGAGGTCGATCCGGATCTCGACAAGCGGCGCCGGCAGGAGGGGATCATCGGCCACGGCTGGTTCACCCTGGACGAGTTGGAGAAGCCCGTCGGGTTCAGTCCAGCTCCCCGGCGCATCGCCGAACTCACCCGTGACATCCTCCGTGACGGGCCACCTCTCACGCCGATCGCGACTGGACTTTAGGATGGACCGACCTCACCGCATCGAACCGTGAACCGAAGGAGGCACACGTGATCCGCATACGGCCCGGTGTTCTCACCGAACGGACGCCGGATCGCGTACTACACCGGCGGGTGTTGCATCGGGTGGCAGCCGCTTCCGTAGCGCCAAACCGGAGTCTCAATGCGCGAACCGCTGGTGGTCCTTCGGGACCACCGTGGTTCCTACGGCCTTCAGCGTGAGGATGGGCTCGTCCAAGAACTCTGCCGCGCTCTCGCTGACGTCCGTGCGGGCGGACCCGATCTTGTAGATCTCGAACTCACACTTGCGGCTGGAGTTGCCCGTGCTCACGATCTTGCCTCGCGCTTCGATCCAATCGCCGGCGTAGAGGGGTGCGAGGAACTCAACGGACTCGTACGCCCGGAACAGGCCTTCATCGCCATCGAAGCGCATCGCCAGTTCGGTGATGAGATCGCCGACGATCTTCAGCTGCGTGGCGCCGGCTACGAGATTGCCGCCGTAGTGCGCGTCCTCCTGACCCAGACGGAGCCGGATGAGGGAC
>JBDTXD010000133.1:0-5014 GCA_040006375.1 Actinomycetota bacterium | reverse complement strand
AGACCATCGCCTACAACGTCATCGCGAAGATCGGCGAGTTCGAGCCGGGTGGCTATACGGGCGAAGAGGCGAAGATGATGGCTGAGCCGCGGAAGATCCTTGGGTTGCGGGACCTCCGCGTCGTGGCGACCAGTGTGCGCGTGCCTGTGCCGGTCGGCCACGCGGTGTCGATGGTGGCCGAGTTCTCGCGCCCGATCACCCCCGAGGAGGCCCGCGAGATCCTGTCCGACGCGCCCGGGGTGATCCTGCGCGATGACCCCGAGAACGGTATCTTCCCGTCGCCATTGGAGTCGGCCGGCGGGGATCACGCCCTGGTCGGCCGGATCCGCCAGGTCGAACACGACCCCAACGCGCTGGTCCTGTTCAGCTGCGCCGACAACCTCCGTCAGGGAGCCGCGCTCACCGCGGTCCTCATCGCCGAGCGCCTTTAGTTGTCGTCGGCGGGCTGGCCGCCCGCGGATACATCATCTGTGAGCGGCTTGACGAACCATTCGCCGTAGTCGCTCCAACCCTCGCGCGTGTAGAAGGCCAGGGTCTGCTCGCGCCATGAGGCGGTGGTGAGCGTCATCCGGAAGCACCCGCGTTTACGCGCCAGGAGCTCGGCCCGATCCAACAGCGCCTTGCCGACGCGTTTGCCGCGCGCGGCCTCGGTGACCACCAAGTCGTTCACGCGAGCCTGAGGACGGTGATCCCCCAGGCGCTGGTGATACTCCATGTCGCAGACGCCCAGCAGCCGGGCGTCCACCTCAGCGACCAGCGTCACGATGTTGAGTTGTCTTATGTGCCCACCGAACTGCAACTCGTGCGTGGCGTCCTCAGCCGTTCCTGCCGCGACGCCTCGTCCGAGTTCGACTAGGAGTCCGGCGACAGCCGCCCAGTCCTCGGGCTTCGCGAACCGGATGAGGAGGGCCTCAGGCGCGCTCACGCCGGGCACTCGCACGGCGTGCGATGGCACTTCGGACAGCCGTCGGCGTATCGGGCGGCGGCGGCCTCCAGGTCGACGGCCTCGAGGTTCGCGAGGGACGACAGCCACGCGAGCACATCGCCGAACTCATGGATCAGGTTCTCCCGGTCCTCCTTGCGGATCGCCCGGGCGAGTTCCCCCACCTCCTCGGTGAGCCAGCGGAAGGTGGCATCGCGGCCCCGCGCGGCATCACGCCCCCCGTACGTAGCCCGCATCCGTTCCTGGAAGTCCGACAGCTCCATCGATCGAGTGTATCGACGGCCCCGAGAGGCCTTGTCTGGAGCAGTTGTCTACCAAGTGGTAGATAGGGCATAATCTGCCGCGTGGTAGAGAAGACGCATCCTTCGATCGTCGAGGCGCTGTCGGGCAAACGGCTCTTCCTGACGGGCGTCACCGGGTTCCTGGGCCAGGTCGTACTCGAGCGCCTACTGCTGGATTTCCCCGACACCACGGTCGTGCTCCTGGTGCGCAGCCAGACCGGTTCGACCAGCATGGAGCGCGTCGAATACCTTTTGCGCAAGCCCGCGTTCGCCGTCTTGCGGGAACGCCACGGCGAACAGGGGCTGCTCGATCTCCTGCACGCACACGTAGAGGTGATCGACGGAGACTTCAGCCGCGGGGTGCCTGAACTGCCCGGCGACCTGGACATCACCATCCACTCGGCCGCGGCGGTGAGCTTCGACCCGCCGATCGACGAAGGGTTCCAGACCAACCTTCTGGGCGCGCTCAACCTCTACGAGGGCGTGCTCGCAGCGGGGAATCGCCCCAACCTCCTCCACGTTTCGACGGCGTACGTAGCCGGCGTCCAGAAGGGCGTCATCCCCGAGGGACCGCTCGAACATCGCGTCGACTACCGCATGGAGGCCCAACTCGCCCTTCAAGCCCGCAAGGACGTGGAGGCCGCCAGTAGACGTCCGGAGATGCTGGACGAGTTCATCGACAAGGCGAAAGCCGAGCATTCGCGCGCAGGCCCCAGCACCGTTGCAGAGGACTCAGAGGAGCGGCGCAAGCAATGGGTGACCAAGCGCCTGATCCAATACGGGCGTGCTCGCGCGCAGTCGCTCGGCTGGCCCGACGTCTACACGTTCACGAAGGCGATGGGTGAGCGAGCCGTCGAGGATCTGGCCAAACGCGAGAACCTCAGCCTCTCGATCGTGCGGCCCTCCATCATCGAGAGCGCGCTCGCGCATCCGGCGCCGGGGTGGATCGACGGCTTCAAGATGGCCGACCCCATCATCCGCGCGTTCGGGCTCGGTCAGATCCCGGAGTTCCCCGGCATCCCTGAGGGCATCGTCGACCTCATCCCCGTGGACTTCGTGGTGAACGCGATGCTCGCCGTTGCCGCGAATCCGTCCGAACCCGGTGAACCGGTTCACTACAACGTGAGTTCGGGAAGCCGGAATCCCCTCCGCTTCTACGAGCTGTACGAGTACGTGAAGGAGTACTTCGAGACGCATCCCTTGCCGGAGAAGGGACGTGGGGAGCACAAGGTCCCCGAATGGACGTTCCCCGGCAATCTCACCGTGGAGAAGATGCTCCGGCGCGCCGAGAAGCTGACCGACGTCGCCGAGAAGGTGGTCACGCACCTACCGAAGTCCAAGCAGATGCGCGATGCCGTCGACCGCGTGGACAAGGACAAAGCGCGAGTGGATTTCGTGAAGCGCTATTCCGATCTCTACGGCATCTACACCGAAACCGAGGTCGTCTACACGGACGACCGGGTGTTCGCGCTCTGGAACTCGCTGAGCGTCAAGGACCAGGCGACGTTCCCATTCGACGCGGGGATGATGGATTGGAAGTACTACCTCCGCGACGTACACACGCCGGCAGTCACGCAGTCACTGCGGGAACTCAGCAAGCGTGATCGCGACAAGCCGCATGTCCAGATCAGGGAACGCGAACAGCCGGTGGTCGCGGTGTTCGACATGGAGGGCACGATCATCTCGTCCAACGTTGTCGAGTCCTATGTCTGGACGCGGATGGCCGACCTGGAGCCCGATGAGTGGCCCCGGGAACTGGTGAGCGTGTTCGGGCGGGTGCCCGGGTATCTGCAGATCGACCGGCGCGATCGCGGCGATTTCCTACGCACGTTCTTCCGCCGGTACGAGGGCGCGAGCGTGGCCGGCGTGCAGGAGCTCATCGACCATCATGTGGGCGAGTACATGCTGCAGAAGGCCTCAGCGGCGGCCATCCGGCGGGTCCGCGATCATCGCGCCGCGGGGCATCGCACGATCCTCATCACCGCCGCTGCGGACCCGTTCGTCCAGCCGCTGGCGCCACTGTTCGACATCGTCATCGGGGCTGAGCTCGAGGAGCGTGACGGGCGCTATACCGGGTTCATGTCCGCGCCACCGTTGGTGGGGGAGGCGCGCGCCGCGTGGCTCAAGCGCTACTGCATGCAGGAGGGTATCGACCCCAAGCATTGCTACGCCTACGCGGATTCCTATTCCGATCTCCCGCTCCTGCGGGCGGTCGGGAACCCGGTCGCGGTCTCGCCGGACTCGGCGCTCTACCGCCACGCGCGGCGCAAGCGCTGGCCGATCGAGGAGTGGGAGATGTCCAAGTCGATGCCCCGGGTGCGGTTCCCCAAGCCGCTCGACACGATGCTCAGGAACAGCTGATGGCCCTTGCGCTGGAGCTGTATCGGAGCGTGCCGAAGTACGTAGGGGCGCGGCTGGTGAGTGGGAGAGCCCCAGGCCTCGTTTCCGGCCCGCTCGCCCCCCTTCGGCTGTCCTCGCTGCAGGACCCCGTCGTTCCCAAAGACGGATGGGCACGCCTGAAGCCGCGGCTCAGCGGCATCTGCGGGTCCGATCTGGCCACGCTGTCTGGTTCGTCCTCGTTCTACTTCTCGCCACTGGTGTCGATGCCCTTCGTGCCGGGGCACGAGGTGGTGGGGGAGCTCCTGGACGATTGCGGTCAGCACAAGGCCGGCCAGCGTGTCGTGCTCGCCAGCGTGCTCGGTTGCGCCGCGCGCGGCCTCGACGACCTCTGCCCGAACTGCGCCGCGGGCCAGTACGGCCGGTGCGATCGGGTGACGATCGGCGATCTCAAAGCAGGCCTGCAGACCGGGTACTGCGCCGACACCGGGGGTGGGTGGAGCCGGATGATGCTCGCGCACCGTTCGCAGGTCTGGGCGGTCCCCGACGGCATGGACGACCGGACCGCTGTGCTGCTGGAACCGCTCGCCTGTGCGATCCACTCGGCGCTCCGCGCGAAGATCGCTCCCGAGGACTCGGTCCTCATCATCGGTGCCGGGACCGTCGGCATCCTCACGATCCTTGCCGTGAAAGCGCTCACTTCCCCAGGACGCGTGCTGGTCGCGGCGAAGCACCAACGCCAGCGCGACGCGGCGCAAGCGGCCGGCGCGGACGAGGTCATCCTGCCCGAACACACCGCGAAGGCCGTTCGCCGGGTGAGCCACGGCGTGAAGCTGCACCCCGAACGCGGTCAGGATTTCGTGCCGGGGGGTGTGGATGTCGCCATCGAATGCGTCGGGTCATCGAGCAGCCTGGATCTCGCCCTCCGCACGACCCGCGCGGGCGGGCGCGTGGTCCTGGGCGGGATCCCCGGAACCGGCGCGGACCTGACGCCGCTCTGGTTCCGCGAGCTGGAGCTGGCGGGCGCCTATACGAGCGCGATGGAGGCTACACCCGACGGCCCCCGCCATTCGTTCGCGATGGCGTTGGAACTTGCCAGCAAGCTGCCGATGCTCGCCGACATGGTGGGCGCGACCTACCCGTTGGACCGGTGGCGCGATGCGATCGACCACGCGATGTCCGCGGGAGCACTCGGAACCTTCAAGGTGGCGTTCGCGCCGCAGGAGACCTAGGAGAGATCATGCCAAGGCCCGGATTCGTACTGGAAGTCGACGAACGAACACCGCCCCTGATGGTGCACCAGGGCGAGGGCTTTCGGACGCAGAAGCTGCCGCTCGGTACTCGGGTGGTCTACGCCCCGGATCCGCTCCCCGGCATGAAGAACGTGGTGGGCGCCATCCGTCACGCGCTCGAGCACCCGACCGGCGACTCCAAACCCTTGCCCGAACTCCTG
>JBDTXD010000132.1:0-5025 GCA_040006375.1 Actinomycetota bacterium | reverse complement strand
GCGCCGCATATCACGCCGAACGTCCACACGGGGAACCCGAACGAGATCATCCGGTGGGACATCTTGTCCAAGGTGGCGGCCGAGGGGAACCGCCCGCGCGCGACGGCGCGCTCGGCAACTGCTGTGTCACCATCGGCGACCAGGTCGTGCGGAGAGGCATCGTCCTCGCGCGCGGCGGGGACGGATCCCACATCGATCGATGCGCCCATGATCGGCCGCCGCGGCATCGCGGGGATCTTGGCCAGCTGGCGCTTCTCGGATGCGTCCTTGAACAGGAACGCGATGGCGATGATGCACCCGACCCCGAGCAAACTCGAGGCCGTGATCATCGCGGTCACGTGGATCTGGCGCCAGTAGGAGTTCAGCGAGGGCACCAACGCGCCGGGACCCACATAGAAGAACGAGGCGCCCATCGCCATCGTGAAGACGGCGAACGCAAGTACGAGACCACCCATCGTCTTGGATCCGAGCTGCCGTTCGACCAGGACCAGGTAGGCCAATACCACGAGGAAGGACAGGGCCATCGAGAACTCGTACATGTTGCCCCAAGGGATACGGGCATCGGCGATCCCGCGGGACACGATCGCCGTCAGGCTCGCGGTCGCCCCGAACCATGCGATGACCGTGCCGAGCCTTCCCATCCAGGTCTTCGTGAACGCGAGGAACGCGAAGTACGCCAGCATCGCGGCGATGTAGGAGAACAGGGCCACCGTGAACGCGTCTTTGGCCACCCGAGCCCATTGCAGTTGGGTTGGAGTCATGGGACCGACACTTCCTTCTCTGTAGGGACCTCTCCGCCTGAAGCTGCCGTCAGCGCCGTCACCAGCCGGGCGAATTCGTCCTCGAACTGCGTCTTACGCTGGAGGGCGAACCCGCCGACCTGAACGAGCGAACCCGTTCCCGCCGGCTGCACCCGAACCCACACCTTGCGACGCGCGGTGTAGAGGGCGGGCAGCAGACCGAGCACGATGAGGATAGCCGCGAGGAACACGATGGGCACACCCCGGTCCCGGCTCACCTGCAGGACCGAGAACTGCCGGATGCGAGGGAAGGACATCGTGAGACGATCGCCGAAGTCGATCCGGCCGGTCGCCGGGTCGGGATCGAGGACCTGGCCGGTCCGAAGATCCACGGTTTGACCGGGATACATGATCCCCGCGGTGAGCTTGCGAAGAAGGGACGTGTCCAGGATCGTGTTCGTCGCGGGATCGAAGATCCTCCCTTCATAGGTCGTGAACGTAAGCAGCGGAGCGCTCAGAACCGGCATCTGGACGGGGTCTCCACCCTTAAGGGAGTTGAAGTACGCGTTGCCGTCGGGCCAGAACTCGAGCGCGACCCCCACGTTGGGAGTGAGGTTCAAGAGTTTCTCCGTGCCGTTCCACGGGAGCGCGAGTTCCGGGACGCCGCGCGGCGCGACCTTCTGGCCCATCGCGATCGGTCCGGCCGCGATCACGCTCCCTGCGTCGCGAACCTGGAACTCCGGCGCCCATCCGAACCCGTACTGGAAGATATCCAGACCGTCGAAGTGCGCAGGGTGGTTCACCCGGATGTCTGCGCTGTCCACTACGCGCCCCTGCGGATCGAGCAACTGCACCTTTGAGAGGAAGTCCATCGGGATACCGCTGGAGCGGTAGGTGTCGGTGAAGTTCTGGAGCCGGATCCCGATGCCGCTGAAATTCCCGGCGAAGAACCGCCCGGTGCGGATCTGCCCGTTGTAGTTCGGCCGGGCGTCTACCCATGTCTGGCCCTCGATGATCGTGGCGTGCCCCACGTAGCCCGTGCCCTTCCCCACGACCACGCCCAGCAACAGGATCACGAAGGCCCAGTGGAACACCAGGCTGCCCAGCTCGCGGGCAAGCCCTTTCTCGGCCGCGAGCTGAGTCTGGCCGGCCGAGGTCCGGAAGAGTCGGCGCGAGAGGAGGCGGCGCGTCGATGCGAGGACGGCGGAGGGAGGCGAGGCCACGCGCACCTGGCGGTAGAGCGGGAACGAGTCGATCTCGCGGGCCTGGATCGGCTTCTGCAGCGCGCTCTTGATGGCCGCACGTGAACGCGGGATCAAGCATGCGAACAGTGAGATGAACAGCAGCGCCGTCACCCACGTGAACCACCATGAACCGAAGACGTTGAAGAGGCCCGCCCTGCGAAGGAACTGCGCAAGCACCGGATGGTTCAGCGTGATCTGGGCAACCCTGTCCGGTGAGTTCATCTCCTGCGGAACCAGCGACCCTGCAACCGAGGCGAGCGCCAACAGCAGGAGGAGGATGAGGGCGGTCCGCATCGAACGCAGAGACCGCCACACCACGGCGGCCGAACGCAAGAGCGTCGGACGGGAGGACGTCTTGCTCATAACCCGGGCACGAATCGCTGGAGCGGGGCGAACCACCGCGTGAACTGCCCGGTCATAAGCAGGAGCCCGAGCCAGATCAGGAGGACACCGGAGATGCCGCCGATCCATCGGTAGTGCCGTTTGATCCAGTCGTACGCCCCCATGAACCGCTGCACCCCCAGGCCGATGAGCAGGAATGGGAGCCCAAGTCCCAGCGTGTAGAGGCTGAGCAGGAAGACCGCGCGGGGGGTTCCCCCGCTCCGCGCCAGCGTGAGGATGCCTCCCAGGACCGGCCCGATGCAGGGCGTCCACCCCGCCGCGAACGCCATCCCCAATCCGAGCGCCCCCACCCGCCCGGGCCGTATCCGTTCCAGGAACGGGCGGCGTTCGCGGTAGAGGCCCAGGCCGCCGATCTGCAAGGCGTAGGCGAGCATCAGCACGCCCACCACGACAACGATCCCGCCGGAGATCCGCTGCCCCCATCCCTCGCTGTCGCGGAAGATCGGGATGAGGCTGGCCGACACCCCGAGCGCAACGAAGACCACCCCGAAACCGGCGATGAACAGCAGGATCGGCGCCACGGCCTGCCGTTCGTCCTCCACGGCGCGCCCACCGGCGATGAACGATAGGTATCCCGGCACCAACGGCCAGACGCAAGGCGAGGCGAACGAGACCGTGCCCGCCGCGAACGCAAGGAACGGCGCCCACCACGAGCCGAGGCCCCCGGACGCGTCGATGGCAAGCAGCGGACCGAACACGTCCCCGAGTCTAGGTGGGCGCCGGTTGGAAGGAGGTGGCGCCGACCCGCGCGACCATGGGTCCGTTGTGCTGCGTGCCACATGGCTATAATCGCCCCGCCCACGGAGAGAGTGAACGGATGAGCGTGGAATCCGCGAATATGAGCGCAGCGACGTCCTTCAAGGGGAGTATCGAGGCGCGCCTCAAAGTCTTCGAATGGACGTGGACCACTGCCGTCGGCTTCTGCATCGGGATCACGCTGTTCCTGCTGATCGGCGCGGCCGTCATCCCCTCGTTCTGGCTGTACTTCGCCGACCAGAAGCTCCACTTCGACCAGCCCCAGCACTACCACGTGTGGTTCGTCACGTGGGATGCCACGTTCGTGTGGCTCCGGCTCATACGTGACGCCGTCGCGATGGGCCTCAGCACCGGGCCTATCGTGACCATCCTCGTCGGGGCTTCCATCATGCAGAACTGGCGACGCAAGCTGCGCGGCCAGACCGATTCCCGGCCAACCGGTGGATACCGGTAAGGAGCGACGATGGTCTTCACCAAGACTGAGGTCGACATCCATGACGACTACGTCGTCGAGTCGGTGGATCCGGCGTGGCTCGCCCAGGGCGTGAAGTCGCCCAAGCATCTGATGCTCGACCCGGACAACTGCATCTTGTGCCGGGCATGCGAGGACGTGTGCCCGTGGAACTGCATCCTCATGATGTCGACGGAGATCGTGGCCGGCGCCGATGAGGACGCCGTGGGCGACGAGGTTGGGTACGCCACAGCCATCTTCGTTGTCGATGACAACGCCTGCACCCGTTGTTCGGTCTGCGTGGACCGATGCCCCACAGACACGCTGTACTATGCCCGACTGCCCGAGGACTCCGGGGCCAAGCGCACCATGGCCGCGGTCCCGGTGTCGCAGGCCGCCGAGTAGATGGAAGAGGGGAAGGGTTGAAGCTGAAGCCGCCGTCGCCGAGCGAACTCGGCGACCGCCTCCGCGATTCCGAGGTCTGGAAGTCAATCTTCCGGCCCGGTTCGGTGTTCCGAAAGGGATACAAGGACACTTCCCGCGACCGCGCACTGGCCACGATGAACAACGTGCTATACCACCTGCACCCGACGAAGGTGAAACGGCACGGCCTGAAACTGACCTACACGTTCTGTCTGGGCGGGCTCTCGTTCTTCCTGTTCATCCTGCTGACCGTGACGGGGATCTTCCTCATGTTCTTCTACCGGCCCACCGCAGACATCGGCGGCGCGCAGGCGTATGCGGACATGCAGACCATCCGAACCACGGTCTTCTTCGGTGACTGGATGCGGAACATGCATCGATGGGGCGCTCACCTCATGGTGTTCTCCGTGACGCTCCACATGGCCCGGGTGTTCTACACCGGCGCGTACAAGCCCCCGCGGGAGTTCAACTGGGTCGTCGGGGTCATCCTCCTGTTCCTGACCCTCGGACTCTCATTCACCGGATACCTGCTCCCCTGGGACCAGCTCTCCATCTGGGCGGTCACCGTCGGCACCTCGCTAGCCGGGTACTCCCCCTTCATCGCCAAGCAGGCGAACTTCCTCCTGCTGGGTGGGGCCGTTGTCGGCCCGAACACCTTGCTCCGCTGGTACGTGCTCCACGTCCTCGCCCTTCCGTTCGTGCTCGTCCTGTTCCTCGCGGTCCACTTCTGGCGGATCCGCAAGGACGGCGGCATCTCAGGACCGCTCTAAGGAGTAGGGATGAGCTGGGAAGAAGCCAACAAGGACATGGCCGTCTACCAGGCCACCCTGGACGCGCAGCTCGCGGCCGGGACCGACCGGAAGATCGCCGAAGGACGGGCGCGTTCCAAGGCCATCCGGGCTTGGAAAGAGGCGCACCCCGAGGAGGCCGCCGCGGAAGAAGCTGCAGCTGCTGCCGCGAAGCCGGCGGCCGCTCCTGCTCCTGCGGCTGCAGCGAGTCCCGGAGCGCC
>JBDTXD010000131.1:0-5036 GCA_040006375.1 Actinomycetota bacterium | reverse complement strand
GCGCTGGTACGCGCCGACGGTGCTCTCGGTCATGGGTGTGGGTGTTCTGGTGATCGTCCTGAATTACATGCAGGTCCTGCCCTTCACGGGCGGGACCTACCGGCCGCTCGTCCTCTGGCTCGGTCTAGGGCTCATCCTCGCGGGCTTCATCGGGACGATGGGCATCCGCTAGCTCCCAGAACCGCTCCCCCACAAGCTGGCACGAATCACATCGATGTGATCCTCCACAGGGTTCTCCACCACTGTGGAGGAAGGAAGTTGGGGAAAACCCTGGGGAAACCTGGGGGCCAGACTGTGGATAACCCTCGGGTCAAGGCTGCGCGGGACGCCGCTCGACCTGCATCTTTTCGCCACAGTGCCGGGGGATCTGGAGTTCTCCCAGACGGCTGACCTTGTACTCGGTCCCGCACTCGTCGCACACCAGGTAGACATCCAGATCCTCCACGTCCTCGACCTCGTGGCGGGGCTCGATGGGCTGCCCGTGGGCGTCGTAGTTGAACGAACGAACCGTTGCCATGCCGATCTTCCAGACGGTGAAGGCCGCCACGGCGGCGCCGATCATGATGACGGGGCTGGGCACGGTGCAACCGTAGCAGGGGCCCCCGAACGGGCCTGCTCAGACGGTCGTGAGACCCTTCACGTTCTCCAGCAGGAAGTCCAGGATGACGCGCTGCTGGTGGACGTCCTCGTCCACGTCGTTCGAGCCGTGCCCGGTCCCGAAGAGATAGACCTGGTGCGGCGAGTTCCGCGCCGCGAGTCGGTTCACATAGGCCATCGCCTGCTCGTACGGGCAGCGCGAGTCGTTCTCTCCGATGACGAACAAGACTGGGGCGCTCACCTTGTCCGCGTGGTTGATGGGGTTCCGATCGGCCATGAGTTCGGGTACCTGGTCGGGTGTGCCGCCCAGGAGCGCACGGTCGTACGCCTTGAGATCGGGTGAGAGCGCCTCGTAGCCCAGCTCATAGTCGCCGACCGGGACGCCAGCCATGCCGCATGTCCAGCGCTCAGCGTGCTTGCCCATCATCATGAGCGTCACGTAGCCACCCCAGGACCATCCCGCCACCACGGCGCGGGTCGGATCTGCGATCCCGCGCGTCACCAGATCGTCGAACCCGGCGTTCACATCCTCAAGGTCGCACCCGCCGATGTCGCCGATGATCCGGTCGCGCCAGCCCCGCCCGTATCCGGTCGAGCCACGGTAGTTGACCATGCCCACCAGGAACCCCGCGTCCACATACGACTGGACCTCGGGTTCGAAGCGGTCCTCATGGAGCCACGTTGGACCACCGTGGACGTACATCATCACCGGCCACGGGCCCTCGCCCTCCGGATGCACGAAGAACCCGTGTACCCCTTCGCCCTGGGGGTTGGTGAAGTGCCAGGACTCGTACGGCCGGCCGGCCGGCGCGGGATCGCCCTGCGGTGGCACGACTTCGGCGCCGGCGTCGCTGAGGATGCGCGCTTGCCGGGCCCCGGTGCTCACGCGGTACCACACCGAGCCGTCGGGACGAACGCGTTCGCCCGAGTACTGGCCGGGTTCGGCCGTGATCTGGATCATGGCCTCGGTGGCAAGGTCGTAGCTGAAGAGGGAGAAGCTTCCCTCGAACCGCCGCGCGACCAGGACCTTCGACTCGTCCGGCCACCAATCCGTGATGAAGTGATCGCCGGCAGCATCGATCACGAGATCGCGATGGTCGCCGGTCTCCACGTTCCAGATGGCGGGACGGATGAAGTCCCTGCGCTCGTGCACATACGCCAGACGCTGATCGCCCGGGACGGGGGACCAACACGTTCCCGTGATCGAGATCCCGTGCTCCGCAACATCGCCCGCGACCGCACCGGTCGTGGTGTCGAAAACGCGGAGCCCGCGATGGATCTCGTCGCTCCCTTCGCCGTGCTCGACCGCCACGAGGGAGCCATCGGCGGACAGGCCTCCGAGATACGGCTGCGCCCCCTCGCCCGATCCACCCAGCGAGATCGCCTCGGTGCTCGACCAGATCTTCGTGGCAGGCGCACCGTCGCGCGAGACGAACAGGGCGAACTCCTCCTGCGTCCCGATCGCCGCGGCGATGACGTGATCGGTCTGCGCCAGCCCGTTGTTCCAGCCCCGCTCAGGGACGCCCGACAGCAACGGCAGCGGCTCCCCACCCTCGAAGGGCTCGCTCCACCATCGGCCCGACTCATCGCCGTTCTCGTCGATGAACCACGCGACGTTCCTGCCATCCGGCGTCATCTGCGCATCGATCACACCCACCGGATGATCGGTTACCTTCCGGCGCCTTCCGGATACGAGGTCGATCACGTGCGCTTGCCACACCCCCGATTCCGTGCCGTTGTAGACCAGACGGTCGGGTGCGTGAGCGCCCCACATCGGCATGCCGACGGAGGGTGCGCGGAAGCGTTGTTCCCATCGTTGAGTATTCATGAGCGGGAACGCTACATCGTTCGAACGGATGCGTCCCGCTGCCGCCGAGTCAGGGACTCAGTGAGGGGTCTTCGGCGGCTTCGGTGGCTTGGGTGGGTGGGGTGGCTTGGGTGGGTGGGGTGGGTGGGAACCGCCGTTGCCACCGCCGTGGTCACCGGGGTTGCCTCCACCGTTGCCGTTGCCGTTGCCGCCGCCGTGGTCACCGGGGGTGCCGTGGCCGTGGCCCGGGTTGCCCGCGCCGTAGCCGAGCTTGTGAAGAGCGTTGATCAGGCCATGTGCCTGGGGGTTCTTCGCGCAGTTGGCCGAGAGGATCGAAAGGGCGTGCGCGATCCCGGTGGTCTCGCCCGCCGCGGGCATGTCTGCGCGGACGGCAACCACCGTGATCCCGCAGCCGTCTGCAGGCGTTCCGCCGCCGTTCGTGCCGGAGCCGGCGCGACCATTGGAGCCTTGCGGATCCGTCTGAGCCTGCGCGGCATAGATCGCGGCCTCTTTCGCCGCCGCCGAATGGTCCTGACCGTGCATCGCGTCGCGCGCCCCGGCCGCGAGTCGCTCGAGCCCACCCTGCTGCGCCACGGCCGCACCGGCCGAGAGCAGGATGATCACCGCGATCGCGCTCGAGAACACCGACGGTGCACGCGAATTCCACTTCTTCGACATCGGGTTCAGTGTCGACCAGGAACGGGAGGTGGTGTATCCATCAGACGGTCCTTCTCGGCCGCATTTCGTAGGGCTGCCATCACCCGGGAGGGGGATACGGGCAGGTCCAGATGACGTACGCCGAGGTGCGCAAGCGCATCGACGGCCGCGTTCTGGACCGCCGGCGTGGAACCGATCGTTGCCGATTCCCCGATCCCTTTGGCGCCGAGCGGATTCAACGGGGTCGCCGTTTCCGTGTTCGCCGTGGTGAATCGGGGGAACTCGGAGGCCGCCGGGAACAGGTACGTCGAGAACGTCCCAGTGACCGGGTTCCCGCTCTCGTCGTACATGACCTCTTCGTACAGCGCCTGGGCGATCCCCTGGCCGAGGCCGCCGTGGACCTGACCTTGCACCAGAAGCGGGTTCAGGATCCGGCCACAATCGTCGACGCAGATATGCCGGATCAAGTCAACTTCGCCGGTATGCGTGTCCACCTCCACCACGGCCACGTGCGCGCCGAACGGGAACGTGGAATCCACCTCTCGGAACGAACCCGCGGAACGCAGCCCCGCTTCCATCCCCGCTGGAAGCATCGCCGGATCGTTCGCAGCAGCCGCGAGCTCGGCCCATCCGATGCGCCTGTCGGGTGCACCCGCCGGGGCGAATCCACCACCGACCTTCATCACATCGGCGACATCGACCTCCATCAGGTGGGCAGCCAGCGACCGCGCGTGCTCGACGACCGCTTCTGCGCGTTCGACGATCGCGGACCCACCGACCTGGAGCGATCTCGAGGCCCACGTCCCAGCCCCACGGGTAACGAGGCCCGTATCCGAATGCACCACCCGAACGGCATCGAACGGGACGTCCAAGATGCCCGACGCGATCTGCGCGAACGCCGTCTCGTGTCCCTGGCCTTGCGGGGACACACCCGTCGTCACCGTGACCGTTCCGTCCGGGTGCACCTGGACCGAACCGAACTCCTTGCTGGCGAACGCCGTGATCTCGACGTAGGAACACACGCCGATGCCGAGCGCAACGTGATCTCCGCGCGCACGCCGCTCGGTCTGTTCGTCGCGAAGGTCGGAGTAGCCGGCAAGGTCAAGGGCGGTGTCGAGCGCCAGCGCGTAATCGCCGGTGTCGTAGGTGGTGCCGCTGGACGTGGTGTACGGGAAGGAATCCGGAGCGATGAGGTTCTTCCGCCGTACCTGGACCGGATCCATGGCGAGTTCGGCGGCGATCAGGTCGATGGCGCGCTCGATGCACGCGGTCGCCTCGGGACGGCCCGCGCCGCGATACGCGTTGACCGGGGTGGTGTTGGTCACGACGCTGCGTCCGCGACAGGAGGCCACGGGGAGCCGGTAGACGCCCGACAACATCTCCTGCGTGGTCGTCGGCAGGTAAGCGCCGATCGGATAGGCGCCCATGTCTGCCAGGATCTCGACGCGGATGCCCGTGATGGTGCCCTCTCGCGTCGCGCCGATCTCCACCGTCTGCACCTGCGCGCGACCGTGCGTCATGTTCACGAGGTTCTCCGAGCGGGTTTCCGCCCACCGGACGGGACGCCCGACCTGCAGCGCTGCTTTGGCCACCACGAGGTACTCCGGATACGTATAGAGCTTGGCCCCGAAACCGCCGCCGACATCGGGGGCGATGGTCCGTACCGCATCCTTATCCAGCCCGACGGCCTCCGCGACATCGGTCCGAACATCGAACGGCACCTGGGTGGAGACCCAGATCGTGAGCCCGCCGCCATCTTCCGGGACTGCGGCGATCCCGTTCGTCTCCATCGAGGCCGGCGCGACCCGCTGATTCACGAACCGGCCGCGCGCGACCACATCGGCACCGGCAAGTGGGTCCGCATCCCACTGATGCTCGAACCGGTGCACCACGTTCGATCCGCTCTCCGGCCACAGGAGCGGCGCGTCGTCGCCCTCGGCCGCTTCAGGATCGATCACCGCCTCGAGCGCGTCAT
>JBDTXD010000130.1:0-5061 GCA_040006375.1 Actinomycetota bacterium | reverse complement strand
TCCGCCCGGCTCGAGGCCAGACCCCGACGCACCAGCTCGGCATCAAGCCGGCGACGGGCCATTCAGCTCCGCGCGCGGGTGGCCGCGGTCTTCGCCGTCGACTTCTGGGTGGTCTTCTTCGTCGGGGTTTTCGCGGAGGCGGAAGCGCCCTTGGAGCCCGTTTTCGGCGCGGCCTTGGTGCCGCCGGCGCCGCGTTCCAAGGCGCGAACCCGTTTCTTCAGCGATTCGAGCTCGGCCTGGCTGGCGACCCCGATCGCGCCGACCTGGCTCGAGACCTCGCGCCGGATGAACTCCTTCAGCCGGTCGCGGTTCTTCTGCGACCACTCGAAGAGATCGCCGGCTGACTTCGCGACCTGGTCTTTGGCGGCGCCGGGACCGGCCATGCTCTTGGCCAGCGACTTAGCTCGCGCGGGCGTGAGTTCGCCGATCGTGGCTTCGATGGTCTTGCGAAGGTCATCGAGCATGGGGCCTCCTAGGGTTTGACACCCTGAGCATAACCCGCGGGTCCATCTGGCTCGCCTGCGAACAGCGCTCGCAGATCGTCCCGAACGAAGGTCGGCTGAGGCCCGTTCGGACCCAGGTCTCCCCGCGAGGTGATGCCGGTGAGGACCAGGAGCGAATCCCACCCCAGCCCGTTAGCTCCGGCGATGTCGGTGTCCAGCCTGTCCCCGACGACCAGGGGCGTTCCCCCACCCCCCCGCCCACGGGCCGCCTCAAGGAGCGGCGCGGCCGGCTTGCCGATCACCTCGCCGGTTCGCCCCGTGGTCGTCTCGACCGCGGCGAGCAACGCGCCCGCGCCCGGCCAGAAGCCATCTGGTGCCGGGAAGGACCTGTCGGCGTTCGTCGCGATCAGGGCAGCCCCGCGCTCGACCAGCAGGCATGCCTGCCGCAGCTTCGGGTAATCCAGCCCTCGATCGAACCCGACCACCACCGCGTCCGCTACTTCCTCATCAGGATCCGCGACCCGGATGCCCGAATCTCGCAGTGCTTCGAGGATCCCTTCTTCCCCGATCACGAAGGCGACCGCACACTTGCGATCCATCAGTCGCTGCGCCGTGACGATCGCCGAGGTCTCGATCTCCGCCGGCGTCGCCGGGATGCCGACCGCGGACAGGTGGGATGCGATGGCGGCCTGGGTCCGGCTCGAGTTGTTCGTGACGAACGCCACCCGCGCGCCCGCGGCTCTAACCCTGGCGACCGCGTCGGGGGCCCCCGGCACCGCCTCGTCTCCGCGGTACAGCGTCCCGTCCAGGTCGAACAGGACAACGTCGTAGCCGGGTCCTATCACTCCATCACGGCCCGTTCGAAGGATCGGCTGCTATACAGGGTGGATGCCTCGCGTCTTCCCGTTCGAAGGACTGACATATGTCGATGCCGCCGGTCCACTGGACCAGGTGACGGCGCCGCCGTATGACGTTATCAGCGACGCCCACAGGAGGGCGTACCTGGAGGCCAGTCCGTACAGCGTGGTCCATCTGGATCTCGCCGAAGGGAGCGAAGACCCCGCCGACCCGTCCAACCGCTATGACCGGGCCGCTCATCTGTTGGAACGCTGGGAGGCAGAAGGTGCATTGCACCGCGCCAGCATCCCGCAGTACTACGCCTACGAGATGGCCTTCGACCTGGAAGGAACGCCGCGGCGTATCCGTGGGCTCTTCCTTGCGCTAGAGCTCGAACCGTGGGGCGCGGGCGTGATCCCCCATGAGCGCACGATGCCCGGTCCGGTCGAAGACCGGCTGCGGTTGTTACGGGCGGCACGGATCCACCTCTCGGCCGTCTATGGGGCCATCGCCGGTCCGTCGGCGCCACTCGCAGCATTGCTGACGCGCGTCACCGATGCCCTCGCCTCGCACGAGGCGCGCGACGAGCAAGGCGTACGCCACCGCATGTGGCCGGTGCCTGCCGATCCTGCGATCGCGACCTGGTTCGGGGAGACGCCGATCCTTGTCGCCGACGGCCACCATCGGTACACCACTGCATTGCAGTACCGCGATGAGATGCACGCCGTTCACGGACCCGGGCCGTGGGACCGCGTGCTCGCGCTCGTCGTCGATGCCGCCGCGGAGGATCTGCCGGTGTTGCCGTTCCATCGGATCCAGGTTGGCGGGGGCGTGCCGGCGGCCGGTGAGTTGGCCCTCGGCGGCCTCTCCGAAGCACTGGACGCGATCTCCGACGATCCACCCTGCGCAGCCGCGGTGCTCCCCGGTCCGGACGGGCCGACCTTCCAGACGGTGAGGCTCGATGGGGGCCCGCCGGCTGTTCGCGCCCTGCACCAAGGACCCCTGCGCGAGGTTGCCGACGCAGGCCTTAGGTTCACCGCCGACGCCGACCACGCGGTGTCGGCCGTAGCCTCGGGTCGTGCCGTAGCGGCCTGGCTCCTCCCGCCGACCACCCCCGAGCGGATCCGTGAAGTGATCGAGCGGGGGGAGCGCCTGCCGCAGAAGTCCACCTATTTCTGGCCCAAGCCCCGCACGGGGATGGTGATGATGCCTCTCTCTCTCACTCCACGGGTGGTTCCATCTTCTTGATGCCTGTGGCCAGTACTTCCGTAAGGCTCCTGGCTCCGGCTCCGCTCCGGTAGAACCGGCGGACCAATTGGCCGTGCACGAGCACGACGTCGCCTTTCACGATCCCTTTGAGGGCTCGCTTGCCGACCGTGGCGTGCCACGCCGCGACCGGGAGGGGGAGGAGGCGTTTGCCCACCTCCGGAACGGAGAGCCGGAGTTCGGTGACCTCGTCCCCGGACGGCATCCGGCGCTCGACCGGTTCTGCCGCCACCGTGCCCGCAAGAACGACGACGTTAACCGTCACCATGGCTCCCCCCTTCCGACGCCAACCCTAGCCATGCCCTCTGACATACTTCGGTCCGTGGGTGAGAAGCGCGAGCCGATCTTGGCCTCCGCAGGCTCTGGGATCACCGTCATCGACACCGGGATGATCGGCGAGCGGGAGTTCAATTCCGTCTACTTCATCGAGGGAACGGCTCCCACCCTTGTGGAGGCCGGACCCGGAGCAGACGTCCCTGTGATCCTCGAGGCGCTCGCCCAACTAGGCGTCGACGCCCAGGACCTCGCGCACATCGTGCTCACCCACATCCACATTGACCACGCGGGCGGCGCGGGCGACCTCCTCCGACGTTTCCCCCGGGCGACGGTCATGGTCCATGAATACGGAGCGGCCCACCTCGTCGACCCCACGCGGCTCCTCGCGAGCACCGCGCGGACCTACGGCACCGATCGGATGACCGCGTTCTTCGGCTCGATGGAACCCGTGGCAGCCGACCGCCTGCGAACGCTCACCGATGGGGATCGCGTCGCGATCGGCGAGCGAACCCTTCGAGTGATCCACACACCGGGCCATGCCGGGCACCACATCGCGTACCAAGATGATCTCAGTGGCGCGGTGTTTACCGGCGAAGCGATCGGCTCCTACCTGCCCTGGGGGCCAGCGTTCCGACCTGCGCTCCCTCCTCCGGAGGTGGACGTGGAACTTGCGCTGGGGAGCATCGATGCCATCGCATCGGTGTCGCCGAGTCAGCTGCTTACGTCGCATTTCGGCCCCGTCCCCGACGGGGTCGATGGATGTGCACGCGCCAAGGACGCGATCGGCACCTGGAGCGGAGCTGTCCGGGCCGCGCTGACCAGCGATCCCGCCTTGTCCGCCGACGCTCTCGCCGCGCACCTGGCGGCGCTCGCCGAGCGAACGTTCGAGACACAGGCCGGCCGGACGCTGGGCTCAGAGCTCGCCCGCTATGACGCGCTGGGCAGCATCTCGATGAACGGCGCGGGGCTCTCGCGCTATTGGCGGAAACGATGGGAAGCGCAGGCGGAGATCGGCTAGGACAGCCCGGCGATACGTTCGGCCGCATCGAAGGCGCCGGCATCATGTCGCATGATCTTCCGGAACTCCTCGGCCGCCTCCTCGCGCCGGCCCGCTTTCGCCAGGATGTCGCCACGCACGTACCAGAGTCGAAGGGTGTAGGGCTCCGATACGTCCTCTCTGGTCTTCGCCCGTCCGAGGAACGCGAGGGCCTCGGCGTACCTCTGCTGATCCGCCAACGCCGAGGCCGCCACGATGACCGCTTCCGCCTTAGCTTCGTTCGACGCCTTCGAGCGAAGCTCCTCCTCGGCGAGCGGCACCGCCTCGGTCGGTTTTCCTAACGCCCGAAGACAATCGGCCAAAACGTGATTCTGGTCCGCGTTCCCGCTCATCCGTCTGTACGCCTTCAGCTCCGCGGCCGCTTCCTGCCAGCGCCCGACGCCGTAGAGGGCCAATCCAAGGACCTCGCGAACCGCGCCGGAACGGGGGGCGGCCGTTTTGGCTTGCAGCGCTTCCGTTACCGCAACCTTGGGGTCGCCACGCTCAAGAAGATCGACGGCACGGGACAGCTTCGCGATCGCCGTCTCCTGATCGGCTGGGCGCGCCGAACGCCGGATCTCGTCCAGGAGTTCGCGAGGCAGCGGAGGCTTGGCTGCGGTGGGTGGGCGGTGGCCGCCGGGGCGGGGCTGGAGGGCTTTGGGCATTCGAACTCCTAGGGTACGAAACAGCGCCGGCGCGCGATCCGTGCCATGAACGGCAACAGACCGCCCGAAGGCGGCCTGTTGCGAAGAAGTCTCGGCAACGACCTACTCTCCCACCCAGTTTCCCAGGCAGTACCATCGGCGCGGGAGGGCTTAACTTCCGGGTTCGGGATGGGACCGGGTGTTTCCCCTCCGCCATGGCCACCGAAACATCGGTGACTCCTCAGATCCGAAAGGACCATCAGAGCGATCTTTGAGGGTGCGTCCCTCGAGCAGAGCTCGGGAACTACGATAGCGAGCGCGAGCAAGGTCAAGCCCTCGGCCTATTAGTACCGGTCAGCTCCGCACGTTGCCGTGCTTCCACTTCCGGCCTATCAACCTCGTGGTCTGCGAGGGGCCTTACCTGGTTGTCCCAGTGGGAGTTCTCATCTTGAGGTGGGCTTCGCACTTAGATGCTTTCAGCGCTTATCCCTTCCGAACGTGGCCAACCAGCCATGCCGCTGGCGCGACAACTGGCACACCAGAGGTTCGTCCACCCCGG
>JBDTXD010000129.1:0-5077 GCA_040006375.1 Actinomycetota bacterium | reverse complement strand
CGCCAGCACGCCATCGTGCGGCATCGCGAACAGCGTGTTCCCGTCACGCCCCACCACCGTCGTCGACGCGAACAGCGCATTGGCCACCGCTTCCTCGGTCGCTTCGACCGTTGCGGTGAACAGGGCACTCAGCAACCAGGGCGGCCGGTCCGGCCCGTCCAACACCGCGCGAACCTCGGCGATGTCGCGGGGCGCCCGAGGCAAACGGTTCGCGGTGCTGAACGCGAGCATCTGTTCGCCCGAGCCGTTCGATGCCATGGAACCGCCGCGCGCGAGCCCGAGCCCCGCCCGTTGGGCGAGGCGGTCCAGTTGGTGCGGCAAGAGCGGAGCGTCCGTTGCCACCACAACGACGCAGGAGCCTTCCGAGTGCTCGACGGGCATGAGATCGGTGATCGCCGCCCCCACTCGGACCCCGTCGACCAGGAGGTTGTCGCGGTCGCCATGGTTGGTCATGACCAGAACGCCGACCGTGAAGCCGCCCTCGTCCGCCGGCAACGCGCGGGAGGCGGTCCCGATCCCACCTTTGAAGTCGAAACACTGCAAGCCGACCCCCGAACCGACGGACCCCTCGGCGACCGGGCCCCCAACGGCGGCATCCAGCGCCGCCGCCACGTCCCCATCCACCAAGGGGAAGGTCAGGACGGCGTTGAGGAAGGAGTCGTCGCATTCGCTCACCACCGGCATGACTTCCTGGGCCCACTCCTGGGAGCTCTGCGCGATCCACTTCACCGTCGCGTCGTAGGCCTTGCCGATCGCCAGGCTGCTGGTCAGCACGATGGGGCTCATGAGGATCCCCCATTCGCGGAGCTGGTTGATCCCGATGAGCTCGCCGTAGCCATTGAGGATGTGGGTGCCGACGTAGACGGGTTCGTCCCAAGGGGTGCCGGAGTGGGGGAAGACGGCGGTCACGCCCGTTCGGACCGCCCCCGGATCGCCGTCGGCCCCCCGGATCACGCTCTGGTGGCCCACCCGGACGCCCGGAACGTCGGTGATGCCGTTGAGTTCGCCGGGGGTGCCCAGCCCGATCCGTATTCCGAGGTCTCTGGCACGCGGGCTCATGGGGCGGGATGGTACCCGGCCCACGCGGCTAGAATCCACCCGTCCCTATGGCCGTCCTCACGCTTGGCGTCTCGTTCCGTCGCGCGCCCATCGACTTGCTCGAGCGGCTCGCCTTCACCGACGACGACCTGAGCAAGGCCTACCGGGTGGCCGAGGACATCGATGGCATCGACGAAGCCGTCATCCTCTCCACCTGTAACCGGGTCGAGATCTACGCCAACGTCCCCGGCTACCACGCCGGATTCATGGCCCTGAAGCAACTCCTCACCCAGACCCGCGGGGTCGAGGCCGACGAGATCGCCGAACCCCTCTACTCCCACTGGGAGCAGGACGCTGCCGACCATCTCTTCGCCGTCACCTCGGGCTTGGACTCCATGGTGCTCGGCGAAACGCAGATCGGTTCCCAGGTCCGGGACGCGCTGAAGCGTGCCGAGGCCGAGGCGGCATCCGGTGCGGCGCTCACCGCGCTCTTTCACTCGGCCATCCGGACGGGGCGGCGGGTGCGCGGCGAGACAAGCGTGGGCGCGGCGCCCGATGCGTTCGTTGCGCTCGCTGCGGACATCGCCGCAGACGCGGCGGATGGAGGGCTCTCTGGTTCGAGCGTCGTGGTCGTCGGAGCGGGCCAGATGGCGGCCCTGGCGGTGAAGCATCTGCGCGGTTGCGGAGTGAGCTCGGTGCGGATCCTCAACCGATCGCCGGAACACGCCAAGTCGCTGGCCGATCGAACGGACGCCGAGCATGGAGACCTTGGAGGGCTCCCGGCCGCCTTGACCGGGGCCGACATCGTCGTGAGTGCAACCGGCGCCGCGGGATACGTCGTGTCGACGGATACGGTCGACCGCGCGATGGCAGCTCGAGCCGGACGACCCTTGGTGCTGATCGATCTCGCTGTCCCTCGGGACGTCGAACCCGGCACCGGGGCCTTGGAGGGCGTGACCGTGGTCGACGTCATGTCCCTGCGCGAACGGATGGCCGATCACGACGCCGGGACTGCCGAGGAGATCGGGCGTGCCCACGCCATCGTCGCGGAAGAGGTCCATCGGTACGTCGTCCGGCGCCGGTCCGATGCCCTGGCCCCGCTCATCCGCGCGATCCGGGCGCGCGGCGAGGAGATCCTCACCGCCGAGCTGGATCGCCACGCGGCGCGGCTCGCGTCGTTGGACGCAGATGAACGCGAGGCGGTCGACACGCTGGCTCGCGGCATCGTCGCCAAACTCCTGCACGATCCCATCGTGGAACTGAAGGAGCGGTCCGAACCGGGTACCGACGGTGTGCACGCACGCCTCCTGGCCGAGCTCCTGGGAATCGACCCGAACGCGCTGGAGCAGTGAGCGAGACCCTGCGCATCGGAACACGCCGTTCGCGGCTGGCGCTGAGGCAGGCCGAGGAGATCGCTGCGCTCCTGGCGGCGACCGGCGTTCGGACGGAGATCGTGCCCATGACCACCTCTGGCGATGAGGGCGCGGCCGTCACCTCCGATCCGCAGGGGCTCAAGGGCCTCTGGATCGACACGATCCTCGACGCCCTGGAGACCGGTGACATCCATCTGGCGGTGCATTCGGCGAAGGATCTCCCCGCCGAGGACGACGACGGCTTCGCCATCGCGGCGGTGCCCATGCGGGCAGACCCGTTCGATGTGCTGGTGCTGCGAGAAGCGGCATCGCTTGGCGCGGGGTCGAAGGTGGGTACCTCCTCGGTCCGGCGCGCCGCGCAGATGCTGGCCCACGACCCGCGCCTGAAGATCGTGGGACTCCGCGGGAACGTCGAGACTCGGCTACGCAAGGTCGAGGACGGCGAGATCGACGCCGCGGTTCTAGCGGGCGCAGGGCTCGCGCGGTTGGGGATCGAGCCCGCGTATATCCAGCGGTTGGACCTGGACACGATGATCCCTGCGCCAGGCCAGGGATGCCTTGCCGTGCAGTGCCTCGAGGACGAACCCGACATCCTGGGCGCCCTGGCAGCCATCGATCACCCGCCCTCACATATCGCCCTGGACGCGGAGCGTTCGTTGATGTGGCGGTTGGGGGGAGGCTGTGCGCTGCCACTCGGGGCGTATGCCATGGCGGGGAGCGATGGCGTGTCGTTGGTGGCATGCGTCTGCCTCGCGGATGGGTCGCGCGTGCTCCGCGCAGACGGTCTGGGCGCCGACGCGGAGTCGGTGGCCGGCGTCGTCGCCGCCGATCTCATCGAACGCGGCGCCGAGGAGATACTGGCCGAGGTTCGGGACGCGTGAGTCCCCGTCCGGCGCGCTCCCTGGCCGAGCGGACGATCATCGTCACGCGGCCGGCGGACCAGTCGGCGGTATTGGTCGAACTACTCTCCCGTCGTGGTGCCCGAGCCGTGATCGCACCCGCCATCGAGCTGGTGCCCGCCCGAAGCGCCGCGCTCACCGCCGCGTTGCGCGATCTGTCACGCGGTGAGTTCGTGTGGATCACGCTCACCAGTCGCACGACGGTGGACATGCTCGCTGCTCGTCTGGGGGAACCCGGCGACGTTCGCACGAAGGTCGCTGTGATCGGCGACGGGACCGCGGCGGCATTCCGGAGATGGGCCGGACGCAAACCCGACCTGCAGCCGACGACCTTCACCACCGCTGCCCTCTCGCGCGCATTCCCTCGCGGGAGGGGCCGGGTCCTCTGCGCGCGCGCGGACATCGCGCCCGGGGGGTTGGAGGACGCGCTCACAGCGAAGGGCTGGACACCGACGCGCGTGGACGCATACCGAACGCGCATGCCCAGGACGCTTCCCCCAGAGGCACGCGAGGCGCTGAAGACCGGATCCGTCGACGCGGTGACGTTCACGAGCGCATCCACCGTTCGCGGGTTCGTCGGCGCCCTTGGGGCCGTTGCGGGATCGCCGAAGGTGGTGTGCATCGGTCCGGTGACCGCGAAGGAGGCTCGCGCACGCGGCTTCACCGTGCACGCGGTTGCCACGCCGCACACGATGGAAGGCCTGGTCAGCGCGCTGGAGCGGGTGCTGCCCCTGGCGGCGCGGGGTAGCATCGGACGGCCATGACACCGTTCCCGGAAGAGCGACCTCGCCGCATGCGCAGAACGCCTGCGCTCCGCGGCCTTATCCGCGAGACCACGCTCGAACCGAGACAACTCATCGCGCCGTTGTTCGTCAAGGAGGGCATCGACGCGGCGGTGCCGATCACCTCGATGCCCGGGCAGTTCCAGCACACGCTGGAATCGGTGCGGAAGGAGGCGGTCGACATCGCGGGCCGCGGCGTCGCCGCGTTCATGCTCTTCGCCGTTCCCACGCACAAGGACGCGGAGGGGTCGGAGGCGTGGAACCCCGACGGGATCGGGCAGCGGGCCATCCGCGCGCTCCGCGAGGAGTTCGACGAGGACGCGGTCGTCATCAGCGACCTCTGCCTCGATGAGTACACCGACCACGGTCACTGCGGGATCCTGGACGAGCGCGGCAACGTCATCAACGACGAAACCGTCGAGCGTTACACGAGGATCGCGCTCGCGCAGTCGGACGCGGGTGCCCACTTGGTCGGCCCCAGCGGGATGATGGACGGACAGGTGGAAGCCATCCGCGCCGCGCTGGACATCGCCGGCCACATCGAGACGGGGATCATGGCCTACGCGGCGAAGTTCGCGAGCGCGTTCTACGGCCCGTTCCGCGAAGCTGCCGAAGGTACGCCGAAGTTCGGCGACCGAACGGGCTACCAACAGGATCCAGCCAACGCCGACGAGGCCCAGCGCGAGATCCGCACCGACATCGCCCAGGGGGCCGACGTGATCATGGTGAAGCCGGCGCTCCCCTACCTGGACGTGATCCGCCGCGCGAAGGACGAGACCGCCTTCCCGGTGGCTGCCTACAACGTCAGCGGCGAATACGCGATGGTCAAGGCGGCCGCCGCGAACGGCTGGATCGATGAGCGCCGAGCGGTGCTGGAGATCCTCACGAGCATCCGCCGGGCCGGCGCCGACATGATCCTCACGTACCACGCGGCCGACGCGGCAACCTGGCTCGCCGAACGCTGACGCTGACAAGGTCCGCCTCA
>JBDTXD010000128.1:0-5094 GCA_040006375.1 Actinomycetota bacterium | reverse complement strand
ACACCTAGGCGACGTTCGGTCGCCGACATCCCTTCCGAAACCCCTGCCTCGATGGCCATGAGTAGGGAGCTGAAGGCGTGCGGATTCCGGTTCGTCGGGCCGACGGTCTGTTATGCGTTCATGCAGGCGTGCGGCCTGGTGAACGATCACGTCACGACCTGCTTCCGCTACCGGGCACTCGCGAGCCCCCGGTAGCGAACGCGTCAGTCCTCGGGTTCGGGCGGATCCAACTTCCGGGTCGCGATGTACTCGCACAGTTCCTCGTCGATCGCAGGGTCGATGCCCGGATCCTCGTACGAGGCGAGCAGCGCCTTCCACGCCACGTTCGCCGCTTGCTCGCTGGTCTGGCGTCCCATGACGTCCCACGTCGAGTAGTCGGGCGTTTGGAACAGCGGGCTCATGTACAGCCACTCCTTGAAGTGGGCCTTCGTGTGTTTCGAGGCAAGGAACAGGCCACCGGGGCCGGTGTCGGCCAGGGCATCGAACCCCAGCTCCTCGTCCGTGAACCCGATCCCCTTGCCCTGCAAGGAGAACTGCTTGAGCGCCTCGACGTCGAAGGCGAACTTCTCGTAGCTGGCCGTCAGGCCGCCTTCGAGCCATCCGGCCGCGTGAAGCACCACATCGGTCCCTGCCAGGAACGTGGCCCAGAGCATCGTCATCGACTCATGCGCTGCCTGCGCGTCCAGCGAATTCGCGCTGCAGAGTCCGCCGCCACCCCGGAACGGGAGCTCGTAACGACGGGCGAGTTGGGCCCCCGCGAGCACGCCGAAGACGCTCTCAGGCGTACCGAACGCGGGCGAGCCCGTCCGCATATCGAGCGCGGTGAAGAACGATCCGTAGAGGCACGGCACGCCCGGCCGCACGATCTGCGCCAACGCGACACCGCTAAGCGCCTCGGCCACTTGCTGCGCGAGCGCGCCGGCGGTGCTGACCGTCGCCGTGGCCCCGGCCAGGAGGAACGGCGTCATCACGATGGGCTGGTTGGCCTCGGCCCATGCGATGAGCGCGTCGGTCATCCGGAAGTCCCAGATGAGCGGGCTGTTCGGATTGACGATGCCCAACAACGCCGGCGTCGCCTCGATCTTCTCGCGTCCGCCGTGCACGATCTCGGCCATGCGGATCCCGTCTCGGGCCTTCGGGCCGCTGGTGCCGTAGGTGGTGTACGGCTTGTCCGACCACCGGATCGCGGAGTACTCCATGTCCATGTGACGGAAGTTGACGTCGAGTTCGACCGCCTCGCAGGCGCCGATCTGGACACAGTTCAGGACATCGGCCGCCTGGGTCATCTTCACGAGGTCATCGTGTGAGGCGATGTCGCCGCTCCGGCGGCCCCGGTCCATATCGGTGACGAACGGCGGACCGCCAACCCCCATGAGAACCGGCGGTGCTCCCCCGCCAACCCGCAGCGTGCGCGCAGGGTTCCGAGCAGCGAGCGTAAACTGAGCCGGCGCCTTCGCGATCTGCTCCATGACGAACCCGCGGTCCCAGCGAACGCGATCCCCCTCGACCCGCATGCCGGCCTGTTCGGCAAGTTTGCGGCCCTCATCGTGCAGGACGTCCGTCCCGATCTCCTCCAAGATCCGCATCGCCTGCTCGTGCACCTTCTCCTCTTGCTCGGGCGTCAGGATCTTCATGGCGTTCTCAGGCTCGAACATCGGTGGTCTCCTCCATGAGCGGGACAAGCAGGTCCTCGAGGGGCTTGACCCCGAGGTCGTGGATCTCGATCGGCAGTTCCATGTACGCGGCGATCTCCCGAGCCTTGGTCTCCCTCTCCGGATCCGGATGTTGCCGGACGAACAACACCCTAGTGAGGTTTCCAAAGTAGGTCTCTTTGAGCCAGGGGAACCGGTCGAGTCCCAGACCCTGGATGACCGCCCGGTCCCAGTTCGTCACGAGCCAATCGGTGAGGAAGTAGATCCCGTAGTCCTCGTCGAACCGGGAGAAGAGCTCGCCCGAGTACCACTGGAAGCAGTGCACCCCCGCGGGCCGAACGGCCGGGTAGCGGGCCAGGACCTCGTCGAGGCGTCCTCCGGTCCCGCAGTCTCCGTACACGACGATCACGCGCTCGTAGCGGGGTAACAGATCCTTGAGCTTCGCCTCAACCGCGGGCGCGATCTCCGCTGGTGTCATGTGGAGGTCGGAGGAGATCCCATGGACGTCGGCGTCCCATCCCCGGGCCAGGGCGATGGCTTTCGTGTCCAGCGCGACCGCGCCGCACGCAACGAAGGCCACCGTCGCGCGGGCCGTGGTCATGCCCGGACCATCGAGGTCAGGCCTCCGCGACGACCGCTTGGGTCTCACGTCGGTGGTCGGCGATCCAGCCGGAACCGTACTGGTCCCTGCCCAGCAAGAGGTCCGTGGCCAGGATGGCTTTGCGCACCGGCTGGTGCATCGGGTTCGTGATGGCGGTGTTCATCCCGGCAAGCACGGCCATCGAGAGGAAGGCGCTGTCGATCTCCTGGCGACGGGGCATCCCGAACGAGATGTTCGAAGCGCCGCAGCTCACGTTGCACCCGAGTTCCTCACGGACCAGGCGGATCGTTTCGTACATCGCGCGCCCCGCCTCGGGCATCGCGCCGATCGGCATGGCGATGACATCGATGATGACATCCTCGCGCGGGATACCGTGGTCGGCGGCGGCCTCGACGATCTTCCGTGCCGCGGCGAGCAGTTTCTGCGGATCCATCTGCGGACCCTCCTCGTCGTTGGACATGCCGATCACCGCGGCGCCGAACCGCGCGACCAGGGGCAGGAGTCGTTGCAGGGATTCCTCTTCAGCGGTTACGGAGTTGATGAGCACCTTCCCCTGCGCGAGCGGGATCGCCGCCTCCAACGCCGACGGCGTCGACGAGTCGATGCACAGCGGTACGCCGACCACGGACTGGACGGCCTTTACGGCGGTGGACAACATCTCCGCCTCGTCGAACCCGGGAACGCCAGCGTTGATATCCAGGATCCGCGCACCGGCTTCGACCTGGACAACAGCGTCTGCCATCACCATGGTCATGTCGCCGGTTCGTATCTGCTGGGACAACACGGCGCGGCCGGTCGGATTGATGCGTTCGCCGATGATGGCGAACGGCTGGTCATCCCCGATGCGGACCTCACCATCCGGGCCGGAGAGAACGGTTGCTGCAACGGTCACTGCGCCACTCCGACGAGCTTCTTCGCGATCTCGACGGCCTCAGGCGCGTTGTTGGCGTAGGCGTCGGCGCCGATCTTCTCGGCCCATTCAGGCGTGACCGGCGCGCCACCAACCATGACCTTCACCTTGTCGCGCAGTCCCTCAGTCACCAGCCGTTTGATCACCGTCTCCTGATAGGGAACCGTCGTCGTCAGCAGGGCGCTGAGGCCCACGATCTGTGGACCCAGTTCGCGGATGGCCTCGACGATGCGATCGGCGCTGACGTCCTTTCCCATGTCGTGGACATCGAAACCGCTGGTGCGGAGCATGGCACCCACCATGTTCTTCCCCAGGTCGTGGAGGTCGCCCTTGACCGTGCACATGATGACCAGGGCGTTGGCGGCAGCGTTCGGATCCTTGTTCGCCAGCAGCGCGGGTTCGACGATGGCGTTACAGGCCTTGAACACCTCGGCGCTGGCGACGACCTCTGGCAAGAACACCTCGCCGCGTTTCCACATCTCCCCCAACTCGAACATGGCCACGGCCATGGCGTCCTCCAGCACGTGGGTTGGGTTCGCGCCGCCATCGATGAGCCGGGTAACCGCCTCGATGCCGGGGTCCATCTCGGCGTTGATGAGCGCCCGCTTCAAGATCTCCATGTCCTCGGTCATGCGGCTCCTCGCGTCGTTCGATACCCGATGACCGCAGGTCACGGACTGTGAACCGGGTCGCACGCGATGCTAACGCAGGTCACGGGCGCAGGAGAACGGCCGACGACCACCTTTAGGTGACTACCGGTCACTTCTGACTACCTGAGCGGTCGCTGACCGGGGGTCAGCGAACCCCACGTCGCTCGATTACCCTATCCACCCACTGTCATCCAGGGAGCGCCGCCATGTCCAGTGACCTCAAGTCACCCCGAACCGCCCGAACCGAAGCCAAGCGTGGACAGATCATCGATCGCGCGATGCGCCAGTTCGCCGAGAACGGTTATCAGGGCGCGAAGGTCGAGGACGTCGCGTCGGAACTCGGCATCGCGAAGGGTTCGATCTTCCAGCATTTCGGCTCGAAATCCGGGCTGTTCTTCGAGGCCTACAAGAAGGCCGCCAACGAACTGCCCGCCTGGCTTGACGCGCCCGAGGCCGTGCTGAGCGGCGGGTTCTTCGCGACGCTCATGTACTGGTTGGAGCGAACAGAGCACCTGGTGAAGGAGAACTGGGTGCCCTACCGCGTGACGCTGATCGGCAACTACGGCACCGACCTCGCCCTGAAGCGTCAGATCAATCGCCACCTGGTCAGCGAGGACCCTTACGGGACGCTCGAGTTCGTCGAATGGGGGCAGGGACTCGGCGAGATCCGCACCGACATCGAACTGGAGATGATGGTATCGATGGTCGACTGGCTGGTGAATTCGCTGCAGGATGCGCTTGTCACCGAGGAACTCGACCCCGGTCTCTTCCACCGGTTCCGGGGGCAGCCGGAGCGACAGAAGATCCGTGTCGAACAGTTCGGTCAGGTGCTCAGGAGCGCCATCGGCATCACGTCCGAACCCGGCTAGGACCCCTCACGTACGCCGACAGGTGCTCGCCGGTCAGGGTGGAGCGGGCGGCGACGAGGTCGGCAGGTGTGCCCTCGAATACGACCCGGCCTCCGTCGTGGCCGGCGCCGGGGCCTAGGTCGATGATCCAGTCGGCATGCGCCATGACGGCCTGGTGATGCGCTATGACGATGACCGACTTCCCGGAGTCGACGAGTCGGTCGAGCAAACCGAGCAACTGCTCGACGTCGGCGAGATGCAGCCCCGTGGTGGGCTCGTCCAAGACGTAGACGCTGCCCTTCCCGGCCATCTGGATGGCAAGCTTGAGCCGCTGTCGCTCGCCGCCGGACAGCGTCGCGAGCGGCTGGCCGATATTGAGGTAGCCGAGCCCGACATCGGCGAGACGTTCGAGGATGGCGTGGGCGGCCGGCGT
>JBDTXD010000127.1:0-5100 GCA_040006375.1 Actinomycetota bacterium | reverse complement strand
CCCCTCGTGTGGTCGGTGCAGGTCGGCGGCTTCGGGCCGGACAACGGCATCCTGGGCACGCCGGCGCTCTACGACGGCGTGGTGTATGCGCCCTCCACCCAAGGGGGATTGGTGGCGGTGGACGAGATGTCGGGGAAACTCCTATGGGAGCTGCCGGTTGCCCCGCCGACCTGGTCCTCCCCTGTGCCGATCGACGGGAAGTTGATCCTGGGTGACGGGGCCGGCTACCTCAACTGCTGGCAGCTGAACGCCGACCACTCGAAGCGCCCGCATCTCCTGTGGCGCCTGCACGTCGGCGGCATCATCGAATCGACGCCGGCCCTCTGGCACGGATGGATCTACGTCGGCACCCGGGACGGCGGCATCTACGGGATCGCCAACCGCGGTCGGTAGCGGTCGATCACTACCTGCTAGAGCGGTCCGGTTATCGGTTCAAGGACGCCCTTCCAATGCGACGTGCCATATACGGTCAGCGCGACGGTCCCCGCCAGAAGGGCGGCCAAGCCCGCGATCATAACCGCCTTCCGGGTTCGGGCTTCACCCTTCGCCTCGACGATGTAGAGGGCGATCGCGCCGGCCGCCATCCCTCCAACGTGGGCACGCCAATCGATGAAGCTGATCCGGAACGATAGGAAGAGGTTCAGGAACACCCACGGCATGACGGCTTGGAGACGCGCTCGGTAGAACCGCATGTCGCGGCGGCGATAGTTGTATGCCACGAAGGCGCCGAGCAATCCGTAGATGGCGCCCGAGGCCCCGACTCCCCCCGCGATCGAGCCGAACGCGTACGAGAACGCGCCTCCGGCGAGGCCACTAACGAGATAGACCGCGAGCGTCTTCATGGAACCGAGTTCGTCCTCGAGCACCCGACCGAAGAGCCAGAGCCCGTACATGTTGAGTCCGATGTGGATGATGCCCTCGTGAAGGAACATGCTGGTGAGCAGCCGCCAGTACTCACCGACGACAACACCGCCAGCACCGCCCGACGAGGTCGTGAAGTACACGATCGACGATCCGAGGCGGGCCAGTTGAGGGCCGGTGGGTCCGGTCAGGAGGCTGTCTGGGCCTCCGACGATCACCTCGAGGGCGAATACGGCAACGTTGATGGCGATGAGGATGTTGGTGACGCTCGCGGTCGTTCGCCGGGCGCCGACCACGACCGCGCGTCTCCCAGTGCCCTTGGAGAGCTCCCGCTTCGACCGGCCGACGCACTCGGGGCATTGGTAGCCCACGGGGGCCGGGATCATGCAGTCGGGGCAGATGGGCCGGTTGCAGCGGGTGCAGTGAACGCCCGTCTGCTCCGAGGGGTGGCGAAAGCAGTGCTCCGGCGTGTATGCCGCCGGAGGCGGGGGAAGCGATCCTGGGTCGGCCATGACAGTCATGGTACGGGGCGGGTCGGCGTTCGTGGGTCAGCGGCTATGCGGGTCGTGCTCGTGTGGGTCGACGTGGACCGAGGCCTCGGCCAGCCGTGGCACGCCGTGCAGCAGTGCACCCCGAACGAGTTCGGCGATGGCGTGGCCGGCTTCGACCGAGACGGATGGGTCGACGTCGATGCTGAGTTCGGCCCGGAGCTGGTGGCCTGTCCACCGCGCCCGGGCGTCTCCCACGTGCTCCACGCCGGGCACCGTCGCCGCGACCGCCTCGATCAACGTGACCGTCTGCTCATCCGTCCCGTCGAGCATCCGATGCAGGACCGACTTGGCCGCGCTCCAGAGCGTGAGGAGGATGACGGCGGTGATGGCCAGGCCGATGGCCGGGTCGGCACGGTCGAACCCCGCCAGAGCGGCCGCGGCCGACACCACCACTCCGAGCGAGGTGAGGCCGTCGGTTCGGGCGTGAAGGCCGTCGGCGACCAGGGCGGTCGACCCGATCCGTTTCCCGACCCGGATGCGGTACACGGAGACGACCTCGTTCCCGAGGAATCCGGCGATACCCGCCGCCAGCACCCACGGCACCTGGCGAAGCGGTTGCGGATGCACCAGGTGCCGGGTGGCCTCGATCGCGGCGACCACAGCGGATGCCGCGATGAGCAGAACGATGACGACGCCCGCCACGTCCTCGGCCCGGTGGTAGCCGTACGTGTAGCGCCGGTTCGGTGGACGCCGGGCCAAGCGGAACGCGATGAGCAGCGGGATGGCCGTGAGCGCGTCCGTGAAGTTGTGGATGGTGTCGGCGATGAGCGAGACCGAACCGCTGAGCGCCACGACCGCGAGCTGCGCGCTCGCCGTCAGCGCGAGGAGACCGAGGGTGATCCACGTGACACGCACGCCCTGCGACGTCGCCATGAGCGAGACATCCGCCGGCCCGAAGTGCTCGTGTCCGTGCGTGTGCGCGGCGGGTTCGCCGCGCACTTCGGGGTGCGCATGGTCGTCCTCGTCGCGCGGCTCCACCGATCCAGCATAGCCCGGACGCGGAACGCCCCTGCCTAGGTGCGCATCTTCGGAAGCTTCGCCAGCTCCCGGCCGACCGCTTTCGGATCGAACAGCGGTCCCCACCGGTTCAGGATGGTGCCGTCGGACCCGATCAGGTAGAGCCAGGGTTCGGTGAGGTTGTTGTTGCGGTAGAGCCAGTCGGCGGCTGCCTTGTTGATGACCGCACCATTCGCCGCGTGCTTCCGGTAGATCTCCACGTGGATGAAGACCGCTCTGTTCCCGTAGGTCTTGGCCAGCGCCTCCACCGCGTCCGTCGTCGGACCGCAGAACTGGCTGATGCAGTACACCGGCGTGGAGAACACTGCCAGGATCGGGCGATGTTCGGCCATCGCTTGGCGGATGGTGATCTGGTGCAGCTCAGGATCCGGGACGGGCGTGCTCCCCTGTGCGCGCGAATCGATGGCGCTGTTCGGCTCGCCCTTCTGGCCGATGATGGGGTTGTCCGCCGGGATCGCCTTCTGACCGGGCGCGGGCAACACCGGCTTCGCAGCCACCGTGAATGCGGCGGCGAGCGTCTGGGTCCCCTCCCCACTCACATCGGCCGTGAACGTGGCCTGCCAGAACCCCGCGGTGTCGAACGTCATCCCCGGGGCCGAGTACACGCCCCGGGCATCGCTCGGGTTGCTCACCGTCGGCGCCGGGCCACCCGGGGTGGTCCCCGGGGCCGCGATGTAGGTGGCGGTGGCGTCTCCCTTGGGCTGGGGCTGCCCCGAAGCGTCATCGCCCAGGAAGTCCAGGTGCACCTTGACCGTGCCGAACGTGACCAGTTCCACGCCCTGACCGCTCGCGTGCTGGATGCCGAATTCGAAGTCCTGCGGTGGGCCGACGTAGAGGTCGCTGCTCGCGACCTGGGCGGAGAAGGTCGAGCTCCCGCTGGGGGAGTCCGGCGTGGAGGATGTTGGTGCGGAGGAGGAAGACGTACCGTTGCATGAAACCGAAAGGACCAACAGAGCGAGGGCGAGGGTCAGGGTGAGGGTGCGCAGACGTGTCATGGCGCCTATCTTCTCGCGGATCCGGACCTAACGTCCGGTCCGCGCTCGGGCCAGCTTCGGCAGCCGTGCGATCTCGGCGGCCACCTGGCGCCAGTCGAAGAGCAAGGGTGGCCACCGATCCAGGATGGTGCCGGCCGGGTCGATGAGATAGAGCCAGGGTTCGTTCAGGACGCCGCCCCGTTGGAGCCAGGCGCTCGCGGCGGGGCTCAGTGCAGCCGTGCTGAAGTTCCGCCAGACCTCCACATGGATGAAGATCGCCTGATCCGGATACCTGGCCGCAAGCCCAGCCATCTCCTCCGTCGCGGGGCCGCACACCTGGCTCTTGCAATAGGCGGGCGTCAAGAACAACAGGAGGATCGGCCGATGGGCAGCCAATGCGTCACGCACCGACCATCGGTGGAGCTCAGGATCCGGTATGGGCGCCCGGCCAGTGGCACTTGAGTCGATCTCCAGGGGCTGGACGTCGCCCCCCACCGTGGGGTTGTCGACAGCAATGGCCGCGTCTCCGAAGCGGGCAGGGTTGGGGAGGCGGCGACGCGGAACGACGCGCCGATCCGGACGGTTCGATACCCGGGAGATCGGCGGTGGTGGTGGCCGTCCAGGTCCCCGCCGCGTCGAACGTGACGCCGTCGGCGATATAGGCGCCGCGCGCCGAACCCGGGTCCGAGAGAACGGGGCCCGCGCCGGCGCCGGGCGTGCCCGGGACCGCAAGGTAGCGCGCCGTCACGCGCTCCCGCAGGTCCGGGCTCGCCAAGCCATCCGGTCCGAGGAAGGAGAGCTCCAGCTGTAGTTCGCCGAACACCATCGGCAACATGCCCTCCCCCCGCTTCTTTGAAAGCACGACCTCGAACCGCTAGGGCGTGTTCACCGACATCTCGGGCGCGGTGACCTCGAGCGTCCAGCCGCCGGGAGCGGTGCCGTTCGGGGCTGCGGGTGGCGTGCTGCATCCCGACGCGACGACGGCGAGGACCGACGCGATCCATCGCGGGCTCCTCACACCATCGCGCCTTCGAGTCGAAGCAGGTACCGTCGCCGCTCGTCGTGCCCGCCGTAGGCTCCGAGACTTGGGCCGCTGCGAACCACGCGGTGGCACGGGACGAAGAGGTCGATCGGACACCGCGCCAGGGCGCTGCCCGCCGCGCGCGCGGCTCCCGGGCTCCCCGACGCGGCGGCGACGTCCCCGTAGGTTCGTAGCTCCCCGTACGGGATCGAACGGGTGCGCTCGAGCACGGTGCGCGGGAATCCGGCCGCGATGGTGCTGAGATCAACGGGCGTCTCGAATCGCCGCAACCGGCCATCGAAGTAGGACGCCAGTTCCTCGCGGACCAGGCGCCCTTTGGGGTGGGAGCGCCGCATGGTCGCGCCGAGCCTCTCGGCGAACGCCGCCGGTTCCTCGCGGTCCTCGGTCGGGAACGTTGCCACGACCCCGGCCTGACTCAGGAGAACCGTCAGGGGACCCAGTGGGGTGTCCGACAGGACCCGTGAGAGCATCAGACCGGCGGCCATGGGAACGGCCTGCCCGGCCCGGGTCCTGGATATGCGCCCGCCGCAACGACCGCGTGCGCGCGCTCGGCCATCGCGTCGATCTCGGCGGCCGACAGCAGCGCGGAAAGTTCCTCGCGTACCGGCCCCGAGCGGAGGTCGCCCGCGAAGCGCTCCACGTCGGCCAGGAGGGC
>JBDTXD010000126.1:0-5111 GCA_040006375.1 Actinomycetota bacterium | reverse complement strand
CGCTGCGGCCAGGGCCACGCCGGTGGCGGCGTCGTGCGTTACCGAAAGCAGGATCCGCGAGAACCCGAAGAGGGCGAGGGCGATCACGGCGAGGGCGCCGAGCGGGATGAGGATCGGCAGGAGGAGGCTCTCGCGGTTCTGGTGTTCGCTCATCGCGCGCCCCCCGCCCCGATCTCGGCGGGGCGCCAGGCTGGGACCCCTGCGTCCTCACGCTGCTCCTTCGCGTACCAGCGGAAGAAGATCGTGGCGATGAATCCCCACAGGATGAGCCCGCCGACCAGCTTCATGATGAGCCCGGCCATGAGCTGGTCGCGCAACGGCCCGATCCCCCAGATCCGCGGGAACGTCGCATAGATGGGGTAGAGCGCGTGCGTGCCGAAGGTCAGGAACGACGCCGGGATGGTCGGGGCCAGCGACTGGAAGAAGAGGTACATCATCTGGCCGGGAGGCTCGAGCCCCGGGTACTCGGGGAGCGTCGACATCACGGGCCACCACATCGCGAGCGCCGCTGTCACCAGCAGGACGTGCAACCCGAAGTGCAGGAACTGGGATTGCACCGAGGCTGTCACGATCTCCGGCCAATGGGTGAACAGCAGGATGCCGTTGAACACCAACAAGGCCAGCACGGGGCGGGTCATGGCGCGGAAGAAGGCCGCCACCGTCTTCGGACGCAGGAACCGTCGGAGCATCCACGCGGGGACTCCGGCGAGCAGGAGCGGCGGCGCGATCAGGGTGAACAGCATGTGCTGGATCATGTGCATGAAGTAGAGGTACCGCTCGGCCAGATCGTGGATCGGATAGTCGGCGCCGATCCACAGCACGACCATGCCCGCCAGGAAGAGTTTCTTGCGACGCGCTGGCGTGAACTCCCCCGTGCTCGCGTGGTGCCGGCGGCACGCGATCAGGTACGCGGCGATGATCGAACCGAACAACAGCCAGACGTCGATGTGCGGGTGCCAGGGAGGCAGGGTCATCCGATCACCTGAGGAAGACTTTGAAGAGGATGAGCACGATCAGGAACAACGTTATCGCCAGCGACAGCCCCATCACGAAGAACCGCGCGTATCGCCGGTCGTCGAACTTGAGATGCATGAAGTACATGACGACCAGGACGAACTTGACCGCGGCTAGGCCCAGGAGCGTGACGATGAGCGTCGCGCTTGCCAGGTTCGCGTACTTCGCCGCGACTTCCAGACAGGTGAAGAACCCCAGGATGAGCCCGATGCGGATGTATTCCTTGACGCTCGGGTGCCCGGCGTGGGCACCGTGATGGGTGTCCTCGATCTCCTGGAGCTCGGTCTGCGCGTGCCCGGCGTCAGCCATCGCTACTTCACCGCCGGGGGGCCGGTGGGGATGAGATACACCACCGTGAAGATCACGATCCACACGATGTCCACGAAGTGCCAGTAGAGCCCGATCATCTCGACGGAGAACCCTCCGTCGTCGGGAAGCCGTCCGGCCTGCGAGAAGGACGTCAGGGCGAGCAACATGATGATCCCGACGGTCACGTGCAGGCCATGGAACCCGGTCAGCACGTAGAACGTGGTCCCGAACAGGTTGGTCCCCAGCTTCAGGCCTTCGTGGGAGAAGCTCGTGAACTCGTAAACCTGGCCTGCGACGAAGGTCATCCCGAGCAGCGCGGTGACGAGCAGCCAGATGCGCATCCGGACCAGGTCTGCCTTCTGCGCCGCCGCCACCGCCAGCACCATCGTGAGCGAACTCGCGAGCAGCACGAACGAAGACACCGACGTGTACGGGATGTCGAAGACGTCGTTCGGGTAGGGGCCGATCCTGCTCGCGCCGCGATAGAGGAGGTAGGTGGTGATGAGCGCCCCGAACAGCAGGCACTCGGATGCGAGGAAGATCCACATGGCGAGCTTGGTGCTAGGCAAGCCCGTGGTGGTCTCGTGTTCCTGCGTCCCGGCCGGCGCTGTGTGGCCGTCTGCGATCACGTCTGCCACCGCCCGCTCCTACTCCGCCACCGAGGGCTCAAGGGCCCACCCCATGAACCCGACCAGGACGAAGAACGCCCCGGCTCCGACCACGTACCAGCTGTAGAGGATGCCGTACCCGATCGTAGGCAACCCGATTGCCGCGACCAGCGGCCAGAACGAGGGGCTCGGCAGGTGGATCGGATGTCGACCGGACGCTTCATGCCCCGGGTCGTCATCGGGCGCCCCGCCGGCCGGGATCCTGACCAGTTCGCCGGTCCGTTCGTCGGTCGTGTACTTGCGGTGCCAGAACTCGTCCAGCGCGTGGACCTCTGGGACGACGTCGAAGTTGTGGGCAGGCGGCGGGCAGGAAGTCATCCACTCGAGGGTTCGCGCGTCCCACGGGTCCTCGTTCTCCAGGCCCCTGGGTTTCCGAGCAGTCTTGACCAGGTTCACGATGAATACGAGCACGCCGAACGCGATCAGGAATGCGCCCACCGAGGCAACCCGGTTGTAGAACGTGAGCCCCAGCGTTGCCGGATAGGTGTAGGTGCGGCGGATCATCCCCTGGAGCCCCAGGATGTGCATGGGTCCGAACGTGAGGTTCATCCCCAGGACGAAGAGCCAGAAGTGGATCTTTCCGAGCGGTTCGGACAGCAGTTTGCCGAAGACTTTCGGCCACCAGTAGTACATCGCCGCGAACAGGCCGAAGATGGCCCCGCCGAACAGCACGTAATGGAAGTGCGCAACGATGTAGTACGTGTCCGTCTGTTGATAGTCGGCCGGCACGATGGAGTGCGTCACCCCGGAAAGGCCACCGATCACGAACATCGCGATCCCGCCCACGGCGAACAACATCGGCGAATCGAAATGGATGTCCCCCCGCGCCATGGTCGCCATCCAGTTGAAGATCTTCACGCCGGTCGGCACCGCGATGATCGCGGTGGACACACCGAACGCGGTGTTCGCCACCGGCCCCAATCCCACGGCGAACATGTGGTGCGCCCACACGCCGAACCCGATGAACCCGATCGCGATCCCGCTGAACGCCACGAACTGATACCCGAAGAGCGGCTTGCGGCTGAACACGGGCAGGATCTCGCTGAAGATCCCGAACGCCGGCAGGACAAGGATGTACACCTCCGGATGGCCGAACAGCCAGAAGAGGTGCTGCCACAGGACGGGGTCCCCTCCGGCGGTCGGATCGAAGAAGTGCGTCCCGAACCGGCGGTCGAAGAGCATCTCGACCAGCGCCACCGTGATGATGGGGAGGCTGAACGCCAGCAGGAACTGCACGACCAGGCCCATCCAGATGAAGATGGGCATCCTGAACAGCGTCATGCCCTTGGCTCGCATGTTGATGATCGTGACGGCCAGGTTCACCGCACCCGCTGATGAGGCGATGCCGGTGATGAGGAGACCGAGCGTGTAGAAGGTCATCCCGATGGAGGGATCCGTCGTGGAGTTGGGTGGATAGCCGAACCATCCACCGTTCGGCGCGCCTCCAAGGAACCAACTTGAGTAGAGGAACAGCCCGCCCAGGATGAAGACCCAGTAGCTGTACGCATTCAGCCGTGGGAACGCGACATCGCGCGCACCGATCATCAACGGGATCAGATAGTTGAAGAACGCGGCGCTCATCGGCATCACGAACAGGAAGATCATGGTCAGACCGTGCATCGTGAAGATCTGGTTGTACTGGGCGGCGGTCACCAGGTGCTGATCGGGACTCGCGAGCTGGGACCGGATGACCAGCGCCTCCAGGCCGCCGATCAGGAAGAAGATGAACGAGGACGCCCCGTACATCAGCCCGATCTTCTTGTGGTCCACCGTGGTGAACCAGCTCCAGAAACCGGTGGTGGCCGACGGCCGGCGAACGGCTCCTTTGCTGCCGCTCATCTCTGTGGACTGCTCCATCACTTCAAGCTCTCCAGGTAGGCGACCAGGGAGTTGATCTGGTCCTCGGTCAGATGGTAGTTGGGCATCTTCGATCCCTCTTTGACCGCCTCAGGGTCGCGGAGCCACGCCTTCAGATCGTCCGTATTCATCGTTTCCCAGTCGCACCCCGCGAAACACTGATGGGTGGGATCACCGAAGTGGGTGAGGACCGGCCCTGCGGTCCCACCGGCGGTGGTTCCACCGATCGTGTGGCAGTTGATGCAGCTGCCGCCAGAACTGAGCGGGCTGAGGAACGTGTCCATCCCTTGCTTGGCCAGCGCGTCTGTCGGCGTCGCGCTTGGGAGTTTCTGATGCGCGACCCATGTGTCCCAGTCGGCCGGGCTGAGTGCCACCACACGGACCTTCATCTTGCCGTGCTGCAGCCCGCAGAACTCCGCGCACTGGCCGTAGTACGTGCCGGGGTGGTCGGCCTCCATCAGGATGTGGTTCGTCCGGCCGGGCACGACGTCCTGCTTGCCGGCGAGTTCAGGGATCCAGAACGAGTGGATGACCTCGAAGTCCGGGTTGGGGCCGGGGACACCGCCGTTGAGCGCCCCACCCTCAGAGGCGAGGGAGAGGTAGACGGTGCGTCCGGTCGGGATGACCATGACGTCGCCGGTCGTGATCGGCCCCTTCGTGTCGTACGAGGTCTTCATGTCCGAGTCCGTGTAGACGAACCCCCACCACCATTGGTGGCCCTGGACGGTGATATTGAGCGCGTTGGCGGGCGGCGGCTTTGCCAAATCCCAGATGGTGCCGATGGTCGGGATCATCACGCCCGCCAGGATGAGCGCGGGCAGGATGGTCCATCCGATCTCGAGCTTCGTGTTGCCGTGGGTCTGTGGTGGCGTGCGGTCGCGGCCCTTGCGGTGCCGCCATTTCACTGAGATGAAGACGATCCCGCCCTCCACCAGGACGAAGACCACGGTCGCGATCCAGAACACCGGCACGAAGAGGTTCTTGACCGTCTGGGCGTACTGGCCTTGGGGCTTGAGCGGGTCCTGCGAGGCGTGCGGTGCGCACGAGGCCAACAGGAGCGCGAGCGCCACGAGCCCGAGGGCCCAGAGCACCTTCTTCCGCACGATCCCTCTGCCTCCCCAACACGCGCTCACGGGTAGCCACCCGTCCGGAACGCGCGAACTGTACCACCGGCCACGCACGATCCTGGTGTCCCGCTGGTCACTTCGCGTACGAATGCAGGCCGGCGATCCACAGGTTCACCGCGTAGTACGTCACGAACAG
>JBDTXD010000125.1:0-5115 GCA_040006375.1 Actinomycetota bacterium | reverse complement strand
CCGGTTGGTGACCTCGATGAACCCCTGCGCGTGGTCGACCTCGTCGTAGCGGGCCGGCGCTTCGAGGTCGAAGCGTTCGACGATGGCCTGGGCCACGACGGCCGCCATCCCCGGCGAGACCACGACGACGAAGTCATCCCCACCGACATGTCCGACGAACGCGCCGCCGTCGCTGACCTCTCGCGAGACCTCCTGGAGGAGCTGCGCCGTGAACTGGATCACCTGGTCGCCGCGCATGAACCCGTAGTGGTCGTTGTAGGCCTTGAAGTGATCCAGGTCGACGTAGAGGATCGCGAAGTCCTCTCCGCGTTCGACCCGCCCATCGATGTCCTCTTCGATCCGCACGTTCCCGGGCAGGCCTGTGAGCGGGGACTGTGCGCGCATCTCCTTGGAACGGCGCAGGACCCCCCGGATACGCGCCAGCAGCTCCGGCGTGTCGAACGGCTTGACGATGTAGTCGTCCGCGCCGATGGCGAAGCCTTCGAGTTTGTCGGCCGACAGACCTCTGGCCGTCAGCATGATCACGCTGACCGCGGCGGTTCGCGGATCCTGACGGAGCCGGCGGGTCAGCTCGAACCCGTCCATGTTCGGCATCATGACGTCTGCCAGGACCAGGTCGGGGCTCCGCTCCTGGGCTGCCTGCAGGGCCTGCACGCCGTCGTTGGCGACCCGGACCTCGTACCCGGATGCTTTCAGTTCGATCTCCAGGAGCCTGGCGATGAAGGGGTCGTCGTCTACGACCAGGAGGCTTTCCCCCCCGCCTATGCCGTCTTCGACATCAGTGTCATCGCTCGTCACAGAACCCCCTGAGCCAGACTCATGTCCATCTCCTTGGCCTGAACATGGAATCGGCAGCTTACCTCTGCTGGTAAAGCCGGTACCGCATCCTTCCCAGGAAACCCCGCGGGTCGGCTTCCGGTGCGCGTGGCACGATAGGACGGCTCACCGCGAAAGGGGTCCACCGATGCCCGTGCTCGAGACGTTCCTGGACGCCATGGGGAACACGCCCCTGGTCCGGCTCTCCAAGGTCACCAGAGGGATCCGCCCGACCGTGCTCGCGAAGCTCGAGATGCTGAATCCGGGGGGCAGCGTGAAGGACCGGATCGGCATCCGGATGATCCAGGCCGCCGAACGGGAAGGCAAGCTGGGGCCCGGGGGCACCATCGTCGAGCCAACGTCGGGGAACACCGGCCATGGGTTGGCCATCGCCGCCGCCATCCGCGGGTACAAGTGCATCTTCGTCATGCCCGACAAGATGAGCCAGGAGAAGATCTCTCTCCTGCGTGCCTACGGCGCCGAGGTCGTGATCACGCCGACCGCGGTCGCCCCGGACAGTCCCGAGAGCTACTACCGCGTCGCCGAGCGGCTCGCGGCGGAGATCCCAGGCGCGTTCCAGCCGAACCAGTACTTCAACGCCGAGAACCCCGCCACCCACTACGCGACGACCGGACCGGAGATCTGGGAGCAGACCGATGGCGAGATCGACGCCTTCGTTGCCGGCATCGGGACGGGCGGCACGATCAGCGGCGTCGGCCGCTACCTCAAGGAGCAGAACCCGAGCGTGATGATCGTCGGCGCAGATCCCGAAGGCTCCGTCTACTCCGGCGATGAACCGCGCCCCTACCTGGTGGAAGGCATCGGTGAGGACTTCTGGCCAGAAACGTTCGACCCGAGCGTCGTGGATCGCTACGTGAAGGTGAGCGACAGGGATTCCTTCCGGATGGCCAGAGCCGTTACCCGGCAGGAGGGCATCCTGGTCGGCGGTTCCTGCGGAACCGCGGTCGTTGCCGCCCTCCAGGTCGCGCGAGAACTCGACGATCCATCCAAGACCATCGTCGTCTTGCTCCCCGACTCCGGACGCGGGTACCTCTCGAAGGTCCATTCGGACACGTGGATGCTCCAGCACGGGATGTTGGACCGGCCCGATGTCATCCGTGTGGAGGAGGTACTGCGCGCCAAGGGCAGCGAGCTGCCCGCGCTGATCACGGTGGAGGCGCACGACAAGGTTCGCCAAGCGGTCGACACCCTGCAGGAACACGGGATCAGCCAGGCGCCCGTGGTGCGGGATGGTGACGGAAGCGATGTCTCCCGGTTCGTCGGGTCCATCCGGGACCGCGAGCTGCTTGAACGGGTCTTCCGAGACCCCGACGCGCTTCAGGCGGACGTCGCCGAGGTGATGGCGCCGCCCGTCCCCATCGTCGAATGGGACGACGCGGTCGAGGTCGTGTTCTCGGTGCTGGAGCAGGCACCCGCGGCGCTCGTCGCGAAGGAGGGGCAGGTCCTGGGCGTTCTCACGCGGAGCGATCTGCTCGAGTTCCTCGCCCATCGGCGGCGGCAATCCTAGTGGCCGACCGCTGCCTTGGGATCGATGTCGGTGGGCCGAAGAAGGGGCTCGACGTCGTCGTCCTGGACGAAGCCCGCATCCCGCTGGACGTGGTGCGGGGCGCCGGGCTGGCGGAGGTCACCGCCCGCATCGCCCAGTGGAAACCGACGGTGATCGCGATCGACTCCCCGCCGCGCTGGGGGGCTGAGGGACGCTCTCGCCTGACCGAGCGCGAACTGGCGCGGCTGAACATCAACGCGTTCCCGACGCCCTCGGTCGCCCACAGCTCGGACCCCATCTTCGATTGGATGCGCCAGGGGATCCAGGTTTTCGAGCGCTGCGAAGAACTCGGCTATCCGCTCTTCAATGGCGGCACGTTCCGACGGCGCGCCATCGAGGTCTTCCCGCACGCCTCAGCGGCGGTGCTCGCGGGCTGCCTCCCGCCGAAGGGCACCACGAAGCGCGTGTGGCGGGAACGGGTGCTTCGCCTCCAGAAGGTCGCAACCGACGGACTGGCCACGATGGACGCCCTGGACGCTGCGCTTGCCGCGCTCACCGGGCTCCTGGCGTTGCGGGGCCACGCCTCCTACCTGGGTGACATCCGGGAAGGCGTTATCGTCGTGCCCACCCGGGCGCTCGCCCCGAGATACCGCAGGGGCGAGATGGCCCAGGATGGTTCCTCGACGAAGATGTTCGCCTGGTGCATGTGCGGGGAAGACGGCTGCGAGCGGTTGGTTCCCGTGGGGACGGAGTTCGCCCCCGGTCATGATGCGAAACGCAAGTCCAGACTGTGGCAACAGGTTCGCGACGGACGAGGCGCGGAAGAGGAGCTGGTGAAGCGCGGATGGAGACTCCCCCCAGAGATCTGAGGTTCGAGACGAAGGCCATCCACGCCGGCCAGGAACCGGAGGCGCTCTACGGGGCCGTCAACGTGCCGATTTACCAGACGTCCACGTACGCGCAGCCGGGGGTCGGCAGGCCGAAGGCGTGGGACTACGCCCGAGGCGGGAACCCCACGCGGGAGGCCTTCCAGCAAGCGCTGGCCTCCTTGGAGGGCGGCAAGCGATGCTTCGCGTTCGCCAGCGGGCTTGGCGCCTCCGCCACGCTGCTGCTGACCCTGCGACCAGGCGATCACGTGCTGCTCTCCGACGACGTCTACGGCGGAACCCACCGCCTCCTGACCAAGGTGCTGTCGGGGTGGGGGCTGACCTGCGACACGGTGAACATGGGCGAGCCTGCGGCCGTGGAGGCGGCGCTGCGCCCGGATACGCGTTTCGTGTGGATCGAGACGCCGTCGAACCCGCTGCTCAAGATCGTCGACATCCGCGCGGTGGTTGCGGCCGCGCATAGAGCGGGGGCCAAGGTGGTCGTCGACAACACGTTCGCGACGCCGGTCCTGCAACGTCCGCTCGAGCTCGGCGCCGACGTCGTCCTGCATTCGGTGACCAAGTACATCGGCGGGCACTCGGATCTGGTCGGCGGCGCGGTGGTCACCAGCGACGGGCCGCTCATCGAGCGCCTCGGCTTCCTCACGAACGCCGTCGGCGCGGTGCCGGGTCCCATGGACTGCTACCTCGCCCTCCGCGGGTTGAAGACGCTCGCGGTTCGGATGCGTGCGCATTGCGAGGGGGCCGCCGCCGTAGCCGGCTTCCTGGCGGGGCATCCGGACGTGACGCGGGTGTATTACCCGGGACGTGCCGAGGATCCGGGCCACGCCGTGGCTCGCGAACAGATGTCGGACTTCGGCGGGATGGTCTCGTTCCAGCTGCGCGATGACGCTGAAGCGCTCCACGTCGTCGAACGCACGCAGCTATTCTTCCTGGCCGAATCCCTGGGCGGGGTGGAATCGCTGATCGAGGTCCCGGGACCGATGACACACGCCAGCGTTGCGGGCTCGGCCCTGGAGGTGCCCGACTCGCTGATCCGCCTGAGCGTCGGGATCGAGCACCCGGACGACCTCATCGCGGACCTGGACCAGGCCCTGGGCTGAGCGCGGCTACGGCAGCGGGCGTTTCAGGTAGGCGACGGTGGATACACCGCCCATCGGGTTCTGCACCTGCGAGATACCGACCAATTCCCAGCCGTCCTCACCGAACGTATTCAATATCTCGCCCGGGTTGTGCTCGAGCAGCGGCGCGACGAAGTACTCCCACTTCATGTGTCCTCCCCTTGCAGTCGTTGTCGGACCTTCCTGATGCAGACGCCCATGATGACGTCTAGCCCCGCCTCTCCCGCGACCTTGGCCGCCTCATCGTTCACGATCCCCTCCTGGAGCCACAGGACCTTGGCGCCGATGGCCACGGCATCGCGCGCGATCGCCGGCGTGGCCTCCGCGCGCCGGAACACGTCCACCACGTCCACCGATAGTTCTCTCGGGATGGCCAGGAGGCCGGCATAGGCGGGTTCACCCAGCACCGACACCTCGTTCGGGTTCACCGGGATGATGGTGTAGCCGTGCTCCTGTAGATAGCTGGCGACCGTGAACGACGGCCGGTCGGGTTTGGAACTGAGACCGACCACGGCGATGGTTCGGGCGCGGCCCAGCAGCGCTCGAAGCTCGCGATCCTCCGGCGCGGTGGCCTCGGTCATCTCCTCGCACCTTCCAGCATCTCGAAGAGCGCGTGGACCATGTGTCCGGTCGCCCCCCAGACTGTGGCTCCCTCGACCTCGTAGCTCCACCCCGTCCAGGCCTCACCACCCGGCGCCCGGCGATGGATCTCGCGTTCTACCGCACGGAGCGTCGCGAGCGGCACCGTGAACACACCCGCGATCTCCCCGACGTCAACGGTCAG
>JBDTXD010000124.1:0-5155 GCA_040006375.1 Actinomycetota bacterium | reverse complement strand
GTTGCTCCTGGACGAGCCGGACAACTACCTGGACATCGCGGGCAAGAACTGGCTGGCCGCGCAGATCCGCGAAAGCGCCAAGACGATCCTGTTCGTCAGCCACGACCGTGCCCTGCTGGCGGAGACCGCCACGCGCGTGGTCACCCTTGAAGCCCACGGCGCGTGGGTGCATCCCGCGGGGTACGGCACCTACGCAGAGGAACGCGAGGCGCGCCTGGAACGCATCGACGACGAACACCGGCGCTACAACGAGAAGCACGCGCAGCTCATCGCCTACATGAAGGAGATGAAGCGAAAGGCCGCCTACAACGACGCGATGGCGAGCCGCGCGCGCGCGGCGGTTACGCGCGTCCGCATGTTCGAGGAACGGCAGGCACCGCCCGAGAAAGCCGCCGTCCAGAACGTGACGATGAAGATCTCCGGCGGGCGAACGGGCAAGCTCGCCTTGCGCGTTCGCGAGTTCGGACTCCCGGGGCTGATCCAGTCATTCAGCACGGAACTGCTCTTCGGCGAACGCGTCGGGATCATCGGACCGAACGGAACCGGCAAGACGCACGTCCTCCGTCTCCTGGCGGGCGAGGAGGTGGCGCACTCGGGGGAGTGGCAGCTCGGGGCCCGGGTTCGTCCGGGGTTGTTCGCGCAGCTGCATCACCGGCCTGAGCTCGTCGGCGTTGCCGTCTTGGAGGTCCTGCGAAGGACCGGGATGACCATGAGCGAGGCCATGGGCACGGCCAAGCGCTACGAGTTGGAGCGCGCGGCGGACCGGCCGTTCGAGCTCTTGAGCGGAGGGCAGCAGGCCAGGTTCCAGCTGCTGCTCATGGAGATCGAGAGCCCCACGATGCTCCTCCTGGACGAGCCCACGGATAATCTGGACGTGCATTCAGCAGAGGCCCTGGAAGATGCGCTCAGCCGATACGAAGGCACGGTCGTCGCGGTGACCCACGATCGGTGGTTCATGCGGCTCATGGACCGTTTCCTCAGCTTCGAGGAGGACGGGTCCGTACGGGAGCTGCTGGAATCGCCCTACCCGGTCGGCTGAATACCTCTGGCAGCACGGCCATCTGGCCTCCTCCGTACTCAACGCATGGCTCGAACAGCCGATACGTACTAGGTATGGATGAGCGGTCTGGTGTCAACGGTTCAGCATTCCCTCGGGTCGTCCTCGGCGTAGACGGGGGCGGCAGCAAGACCCATGCGGTTGTTGCCTCGATGGACGGCAGGGTCCTGGGTGCCGCGGTCCGCGGTCCGTCCAACTGGGAGGAGATCGGCCTCCCTCGCGCGGCCGACACGCTCGACCGCGTCGTGGACGAAGCGCTCATCGCCGCGCGGATCTCCCCGCACGAACTCTCGGCCAGTGTCTTCGGCCTCGCGGGAGTGGACTGGGATTCCGATCAGGATCGCCTTGGCAACGTGCTCACCCGTCTCCAACTCGGTGGCTCCCGCCTCATCACCAACGATGCGTTCGTAGCGCTGCGTGCGGGCCTCGCGAAGTCGGCGGGGGTCGTCGTCGTCGCCGGAACGGGCAGCGTGGTCGCCGGCCGGGACGCGCGCGGCAACACCTTCCGGACACTCGGCCTCGGGCCGTACTTCGGCGACTACGGCGGCGGTTCGGACATCTCCGAACGAGCGATGCAGGCGGTTGCTGAAGCGTATCTGGGGAAGGCGCCCGAAACCGCCCTCACCGAACTGCTCTGCGAACACGAACGGGTGCGGAGCGTTGTCGAGTTGATGGAGAAGGTCAGCCGTGAGCAGGACGATCTCCCTTACGTAGCACGAGCGGTGATGGACGTGGCCGAAAGTGGTGACCCGGTGGCCCGCATGATCATCGACCACGCGGCCGCCGAGCTCGGCGGGAACGCGAACCTGGTCGCCAGACATCTCGGGCTGGAGGCTACGGACTACGAACTCGTCCTCGCCGGTGGTCTCTTCCGATCGGCGACCAACATCCTGATCGAGCCATTGATCTCGACCGTGCGCACACTCTCTCCGGATGTGCGGGTCATCCCCTTGGTCAAACCCCCGGTGGTCGGCGCCGTGCTCATGGCGTTCGAACTCGCCGGCCTCCCGGTTGAGGGCGCAGCCGCAGACCTCATCTTCTCGGGCCTGGATGAAGCGCTCCTGACCACGCCGCCCGAGCGGATCTAGCCGGGCCCGATCCCCACTCCTGCCGCCGAGCCGCCGATCACGGTCCGCGCAAGGTCGTGGAGCGCTCCGTTGCTGACGAGCAGATCGCAGCCCGGGTGCGGCCGGTCGCCCGAGAGGGTGGTCATCCGCCCGCCCGCTTCCTCGACGACGATCTTGCCGGCGGCGTAGTCCCACTCGCCGCACGGGTCGTGATCGACCAGGATGTCTGCGCTCCCCTGGGCGACCAGCGCGTGGCCCCACGCATCGCTCAGTCCGCGCGTCCGCCGGGCGGCGCCGGCCAGGCGGGCCAGATCGCCCAGCCGATCGTCACGCATCCACTCCTCGATCCCCGAGTGCACGACGACGGCCTCGGCCAGCTTGGGGGTCGTGCTCACCTCGATCGGCGCACCGTTGTGCGTGGCGCCCATGCCACGGGCGGCCGCGTAGCGATCTCCGAGCGCCGGGACGTCGATGATGCCGACCACCGGGTTGCCATCGACGACCAGCGCGACCAGCGTGGTCCAGAGCGGGATGGCGTCGGCATAGTTCTTCGTGCCGTCGATCGGGTCGACGACCCAGACCCGCGTGCCCTCCCCGCTATGGCCGTCCTCCTCACCCAGGAACGCGTCATCAGGGAACGCCGTCGCCGCATGATCGCGGAGGGCGCGTTCGGCCAACGGGTCGAGTTCGGTCACCGGGGTTCGGTCTGCTTTCAACGTGACGGCGAGCCGGCCGCCGAACCCGGGCAGCGTGATGCTCGCGGCCAAATCCGCGAGTTCATGCGCGAACACGAGTTCCCGCTCGTAGGCCGTCCCGGCCACGACCGTCCGCGCGGGGTCGCGCGCGCTGCCGGTCACGGATCCCTCCGGTAGCTGATCTGCCAGCGCGGGTCCCAGGTCACGCGATCCTCGGAGAACTCCCAGCGCCAGGAGAAGGCCTCCTCGGCGATATCGGAGAAGACCATCCGTTTGTACAGCCGATCGGTGTCGACGCGCTCGGGCGTCGCGAAGATGAAGGTGCCGTCGTTCTGGGGCCCGCCCTCGAAATGCCAGTAGCTCCCGGTCGAGTCGACCCACGTCTGGCGCCAGATGCCGTCTGGGCCCTGGACCGAGACGCTCAGCCCGCTGAACCGCTCGGGCTCGAGCGCCTCGAACCGCTCCGTGATCACATGGCCGTCCAGGTCACGGGTCAGCGAGTTGGTGCCATGGCCGCCCTCCCAGGTGGCCGTCCAGCGCCCGATCCAGAACTCCAACCCGTCCACGGCGTCAGGGTAGACCACCGGGGCGGCTGGCCAAACCCGCCCGATGCGTGGCATCCTGCGGGGATGAGTGAAGAGACACTGGCGAAGCAGACGGCGCTTGCGAAGTACTCGATGAGCCTGTCCACACGGGCCATCCAGTCCCTGGTTACGCGGTCGGGAACCGACGAGGAACTGCTCCGTGGGAGCCTGGACGTGATGCATCGCACGCAGGCGCTCTCCGCGCAGGACCCCATCTCCGAGCACCTGGCCGTCACGATGATCCGAGCAGCCCTGGACCAGGTGCGAGCCGAGAAGGCCGCCCGCGGGTAACACCTGCCTGCGATCGGGCCGGAGCATCCGGGTCGCCGTAGGTTAGGGTTGCGGGGATGCCCGAGACGAGCGCGCGAACCGGCCGGCTCAACATGCGCAGGAGACGAACATCCTTCGTTCTCCTCCTCCTGGCCGGCGCGCTCATCGCCTTCGCGGTGCTCAAGGAGACCGGATCGAGCGCTGAGGCCGGTCGGACGCCGTCCGGCTCAGTGAGCGGCGGCACCTCTCCCTCGCCGCATCGCTCGGCGACCGAGTCTCCCGCCTCGCCCTCCCCGAGCGCTTCCAACGCTGCCAACGCGACCAACATCTATCAGGGGATCATCGGACCCGACCTCAGCCCCAAGGTCGCCGGCGATCCGGCGTACGTCTACGTACCGAATGGGATCCCCGGAACCGTCGAGGTGATCGACCCGCAGACGTTCAAGGTCGTTCGGACCATCAAGCTCGGCTATCGGAGCTTCCCCGAACACGTCACGCCGTCGTGGAACCTGCGCTGGCTCTACGTGGACACGTCCGCGGCGAGCGAGCTCGCCCAGATCGATCCGCGCACCGGCAAGCTGGTGCGGATCATCCACAACATCGAGCATCCGTACAACTTGTATTTCAGTCCGGACGGTAGCGTCGCCGTCGACGTCGCCGAGTACTACAACCAGCTCCGCTTCTACGACCCGGTCACCTGGAAGCTCATCAAAGCGCTCCCGCTCCCCTGTAACGGGCCGGATCATCTGGACTTCTCGGGCACCGGTACCTTCCTCATGCTTGGGTGCGAGTTCGACGGCAACGTGCTGAAGGTCGATTGGAAACGCATGAAGGTCTTGGACAAGATCAACGTCGGCGGGCTCCCGGTGGACGTCAAGCTCTCGCCCGACGGCAAGTACTTCTTCGTCGGGAACCAGGGCACCGGTGGGGTGTCGGTGATCGATGCGACCAAGATGCAGCAGGTGAAGTTCCTCCACACCGGCTCGGGTGCGCACGGGATGGCAGTGAGCCGCGACACGAAGCTCTTGTACCTGACGAACCGCCTGGCTGGGACCATCTCGGTGATCAGCTTCGCGCAGCAGCGCGTGATCCATACGTGGCACGTCGGTGGTAGCCCGGACATGGTGCAGATCTCACCCGACGGCTCTCAGCTCTGGGAGACGAACCGGTACGGCACCACCGTCACCGTGGTGGACACCTCGAACGGGCACATCATCAAGCAGATCCAGGTCGGCGCCGACCCCCACGGCCTGTCCTACTTCCCCCAGCCCGGCACCTACAGCCTGGGCCACAACGGCGTGTACCGGTAGGGCCGTCGCAGGGTGATATCGCCGGTCCTACGCGAAGATAGGTACCGGTACGCGTTCCGCGGCTATCCGAATCGGACGGACGTGATCTGGGGCAGCAGGTCGAACGCCATCCCCCATGAGGCGCCGCCATCGGCGGAGGCGAACACCGTCCCCGACGTCGAGCCGAAGGCCA
>JBDTXD010000123.1:0-5199 GCA_040006375.1 Actinomycetota bacterium | reverse complement strand
TCACGGGTGCTCTGCTCATCGGCTCCGTGCCGGCCTGCTACTTCGGAGCCCGCGTGTCGGTCAGAGCCAAGGACGGCCTCATCCGGCCCGCCCTGGTCTTCATCCTGCTGGCGTCGGCCTTGAAGCTTCTCGACGTCGACACGAAGGTGCTGGGACTCGGGATGCTGGCGTTCGCCTTGGTGGGGCTCGCGGTGTGGGGAGCTGTGGACGCGGCCGCACACCCAAAGGCCCTGTGGCAGCGCATAACGAGGCCAAGGATCTTCTGGATCAGGCTCATGGGGATCGGAGCCCCGTTCGGCGTCGGGTTCTTCGCCGCAGTCGTCTACTTCTGGAAGATCCGTCCCCGCCTGAACGAAGCTACCGAGGCTGCAGCAGCTACGGTCGCGGCCGCCGTCCCCGAAGCCTTGGCGACGGCGTAGCCCCTTGGCCTAGGAGGGCCTACCATCTGGGCCGTGGCCGACGATATGAGCCAGATCCCCGGACCCAAGACCGACGGCGCGGACCCGCTCGTCCCCATGGAGCTGTCCCCCGAAGAACAGATCGTGCTGACGAAGGTTGCCGACGTGGTTCGCAAGATCAGCTTCGGAACGGTGCTGCTGGTGATCCAGGACGGCAAGGTCGTGCAGATCGAAGCGGCCGAGAAGTTCAGGCTGCGGTGATCTCGACGTGAATCCCGCGAGCCTGCCGCTCCAGCCTGCGCCCGATCGCGCCGACGCTCGCGTGAAGTTCGAGGTCCGCGATCTCGTTCGCACGCGGACCTCTGCCTCCGGCGCAAGCGTCACCGCCGTGGACAACGTGAGCTTCGACGTCCGCCAGGGCGAGTTCGTCTGCCTCCTGGGGCCGAGTGGCTGCGGGAAAACCTCGATCCTCAACATCCTCGCGGGCTTGGACCGGCAGCACTCGGGGCAGGTCCACATGGACGGCAAGCCCCTCACCGGCCCGGGCCCGGATCGCGCGGTGCTGTTCCAGGAGCCCGCGCTGTTCCCGTGGCTCTCGGTTCGAGCGAATATCGAGCTTGCCCTGAAGTTCGTCGGGGTGCCGGCGCAGGCACGGGCGGACCGGGCCATGGACTGGCTCCGAAACGTTCGCCTGGAGCGGTTCGCCGATGCACAGCCGCACGAGCTGAGCATGGGGATGCGCCAGCGCGCGGCACTGGCCCGCGCGCTGGCCGGCGACCCCGATGTGCTCCTAGGCGATGAGCCGTTCGGATCCCTTGACGCGCAGGCGCGCGAACTCCTCCAGAACGAGGTCCAGCGGGTGTGGGTGGAGAGCGAGAACACGAAGACGTTCGTGTTCGTGACGCACAACGTGCGGGAGGCGGCGCTGCTCGCCGATCGCGTGCTGGTCATGAGCGCGGCACCCGGCCACCTCATCGAAGAGGTCAAGATCCATGCTCCGTGGCCGCGCCAACTCGACGACGTCCTGGTGGCGCGCGTCGTCAGCGAGATCCACGAACTCCTCATGGAGGAGGTGGATAAAACCGTTGCGCGTGAAACGGCTCCGTAGGGAACTCACGCCCCCGTTGGCGGGGATGGCCTCGCTCATCCTCATATGGGCGGTGCTCGCCGCGCTCACCTCGACCAACTCGATCCCCTGGCCCGCCGACGCCTGGCGCGCACTGTGGCACGGAGTGGCGGACGGCTCTCTGTCCACTGCGGCCGGCAAGACCCTGGTTCGCCTGGCGTTCGGCTTCGGGGTGTCGATCCTTATCGGCACCGCCCTCGGATTCGCGCTCGCGCTGAACGAATTCGCCCGCCGCGCCGTTCGGCCCTTAGTGGTCGCGTTGCAGATCACGCCGTTCATCGCCTGGCTGCCACTGGCCGTCATCTGGTTCGGCGCCACTGAGCGCGCGGTGGTGTTCGTGACCATCATGGGCGCGTTCCCATCCATGACCTTGGCGACCATCCAGGCGTTCCGTCAGGTGCCGCCGCTCTACTCGCGGGCGGGCCGGACCATGGGCGCGAGCGGGTGGACCCTGTACCGCAACGTGCTGTTTCCGGCCGCGCTCCCCGGGTACATGGCCGGGCTGCAGCAGGCGTGGGGGTTCGCGTGGAAAGCCCTCATGGCGGCAGAGCTAATCGTGGCCGCGGTCGGTTCGAACGGCCTGGGCAACCTCTTGGACCAGGCAGGCAGGAACGTGCCGGTCATCGTCGCGACGGTGGCGGTCATCGCGCTCATCGGCGTCGCCGTGGACTATCTGGTGTTCGGACTGCTGGACCGCCGGGTGCGCGGCAAGCGAGGGCTTCTCCAAATCTGAGGCTTAACTCCCCCTGTAGAGCTTCACGAACCGCTCGTAGTTCGTGGCGATCGCGGCTGCCGCGTCGGTCCGAGCCGCGGTCCCCGCCATGTACCCCTTCAAGGGCTCCCACCAGATCGATCGGCCGATCGCGAACCCCGCGTACCCGGGCACACCCGAACCGGTCCGAAGCCACTGATCGACCGCGGCGTCGTCGGCGCCGCGCCCCAGCACCACACAGACGACGCCCTCACGCCCGCCGGTCCTGCACTGGTTCGATATGGCTTCGCAATCTTCGCGCCGGTCGAGCCCCTCGATCTTCCACACGTCGGGTTCGACCCCCGCCTGCTGGAGTTCGGCGATCGCGGTCAGCATGAGCCCCGGGCGCACGGCGATGTCATAGCGAGCGGCGTCGCCGCCCACGTTCTCCAGTTGATGCGGTTCTGCGGGCACCAGCAGTTCGAAGAGGAACTTCCGGTCGTTCGCGTGGAGCCAGTCACCCAGGATCTTCAGCCTGATGGTCTGGCGGGCGTTCATGGCGCCGTCGCCCTCCGGGTTGTAGCGGACCAGCACCTTCGAGAAGTCCGGGTCCATCTGGGTGATGTGGCCACCGAACCCGTCCTGCCCGTACTCGAAGTCGAACTCGTGCTGGCCGGAGCGTTCCACGGGCATCGCGACCGGGATGCCCTTGGCCTTCGCGTCACGCGCGACATCGGCACCGAACTGCTCGTCGACCAGGATGCCGGCGCCGCTCACCCCTTGATCGAACGCCTTGAGAGCGCCCTCGAAGATGAGCCGCTTCGCGTCGATGATCTTCGTCGTTTCTTCAGCGGTGGGTTCTCCCCGCACCCCGAAGAACGTCTTCTGGAACGACCCCCGATGGTCGAACGCGAGGATGAACAGGTCCTTGTCGTACCCGAGCATCATGATTCCTCCATCTCGAATGGCTGCTCCGGACTCATGATCTCGACGGGAACCGGGGCGGCCGCGTCGCGGAACCGCATCCCGTCCGAGGGGGATCCGATCACGAACCCGAAGTGCATGGGAACCGCGAGCTTCGGGTTCAGCGTCTTCGCGAGCCCGGCTGCCTCCTCGACGTTCATCGTGTAATAGCCACCGATGGGAAGGAACGCCACATCGGCCTTCACCGAGTCGAGTTCGGGGGCGTGGTCGGTGTCGCCTGCGTGGTAGTAGGTGTGCTCGCCCAGATCGATGATGTAGCCGACCCAGTTGTTCGCCTTGGGGTGTCGCTCGAGCCGCTCCTCGACGGTGTTGTAGGCGGGGACGGTCTCGATGTGGAAGCCGCCGACCTCGTGGGTCTGGCCCGGGGCGACGGGGGTCACCTCGCCGCCGAGTTCCACGGCGACATCCCGGGGCGCAACGATCGTGGTGGTGTCCTTCTGCAGCCTCGCGATCTCCTCTGGCTCGAAATGATCCTGGTGCGCGTGCGTGATGAGGATGAGATCGGCCGGGGGCGCACCCTCCTCGGTGCCCCATGGGTCGATATACACGACGCGGTCGCCATCGGTCCATCGGAACGCTGACTGCTTGAACCACGTGAAACGCTCTAGCACCGCTGCCTCCTCTAGTCGTCGACGTGCATACGGGTAGTCTGGCAAACCGACCATGGACCTGCCCACGCCCCCAGACAACCCAGAAGGCGGACTGCGAGCGAGCCTCACGCTCGTGAGAGGCAACCGTGACTTCCGGCGCGTGTACGTCGCGTCCCTCATCAGCCTGGGCGGCGACTGGTTCCTCACCGTTGCATTGTTCTCCTTGGTCCTTCGCTTCACGGGCTCGCCGATCGCGGTGGCACTGGTGATCGGCGTGCAGGACCTTGCGTTCTTCCTAGGGTCGCCCCTGGCCGGCGCGCTGGTCGACCGGATGGACCGGCGTCAGCTGATGATCGTGACCGACGTCGTGCGAGGCGTGCTCTGTTTCGGGTTCCTGTTCGTTCGGAGCGACCAGAGCGTGTGGGTCGTCTATGCCCTGCTCACCGGCATCGCGTTCTTCAGCGCCGTGTTCGAGCCGGCGAGCGCCGCGACCTTGCCGAACCTGGTGGAGCGAGAGGATCTCGCCACGGCCAATGCGCTCTCTGGGTCGACGTGGGGAACGATGCTCGCCGTCGGGGCGGCCCTGGGCGGGCTGGTATCCGGCGTCTTCGGGACGAACACGGCGATCGTGGTTGACGCGGTGTCCTTCTTCGCATCCGCGATGATGGTGGTGGGCGTCCATCGATCGTTCGCCGAGGCGGGGAGCGAGGCCCTGGAGCATGCGGGCATCCTCGAGGCCACTCGGGAAACCGTGGGCTATGCACGGCGCGACCACCGGGTCTTGGCGCTGATCGCGGTGAAGTTCGGTTGGGGCCTGGCGGGCGGGGTCCTGGTACTAATCCCGTTGCTGGCGAAGGGTCCCTTCCACGGCGGGGACGTGGCCGTCGGGATGCTGATGGCGTTCCGCGGGGTCGGGGCGCTCATCGGGCCGTTCGCGGCGAGGCGGGCGCTCGGCGCCAACGACCGCCGTCTGTTCCTGGTCATCGGGATAGCGCTGGCGGTGTTCGGTATCGGGTACGCACTCGTGGGCTTGGTCCCGAGTCTGCTCCTGGCGATGCCGGTGATCGCGCTCGCGCATGTGGGCGGCGGCGCACAGTGGATGCTCTCGTCCTACGGTCTCCAGAAGATCGTGCCCGATCGGATCCGGGGCCGGATCTTCGCGTTCGACGGGATGTTGGTGACCCTCACGTTCGGCACCTCGAGCGTGCTCACGGGATTCATCGCCGAGGCCATCGGCCCGCGCGAAACCGCGTGGCTCCTTGGCGCGATCGCCGTGGTGTGGGCGCTCGTATGGTCCTGGCTCACCGGCGATGTGCGCCGGGCGACGCTCGCGGATGGCTGCGTCCCCGCCGTGGGGGCGCTCGAATCCGGATAGCGATGGGCGGGCGCCGAAGGCGCCCGCCCCTCTAC
>JBDTXD010000122.1:0-5243 GCA_040006375.1 Actinomycetota bacterium | reverse complement strand
CCCGAAGAAGGAGATCCCCGCCAAGAGCTGAGCCGGGTACCGTCGCGCACTTCCGAGGCCGAGGGGCGGCTAAGATCGAGCGATGTTGCGCGGAGGGATCGTCGAGGTGCTCGGCCGCGAGGCGCTGGAGCGCGCCGCCGCGCCCTTCGGCAGCTCGACCGGTCTGCCGCGCGTCGCATATACGGACCCCGATGTTCTGGCGTGGGAGCGAGCGCACTACTTCGCGCCCTCGTGGATGTGCATGGGGCGGGCAGGGGTGCACGCCCGGCATCCACGCCAGCGTGAGGCCGGTGGATGGGCGTTCGCGCAGGACGATCCAACCGGCATCGAATTCCATGCGCAGTTCGGGAACCTCTGGGACATCCTGGCGCCGTATGAGCCGGAGCGGCTCGTTGTCGCGGCGCGCCATTCGTACACGGTCCAGGCGAACTGGAAGATCATCCATGAGAACTACCAGGAGTGTTATCACTGCTCCGAGATCCATCCAGAACTCTGCAACGTGACGCCGCCCGACAGCGGTTACAGCTACGACATGGACGGACTCTTCGTTGCGGGGCCGATGGATCTTCGTCCCGACGCCGAGACGATGTCCCTTGACGGCAGGTCCCGGAGCATCCTGCTGCGGGGACTCTCCGGCCGCCAGCTCCGGGAGATCGGGTACGTAGGCATCTTTCCGGACCTCTTGATCAGCCCCCACCCCGACTACGTCCTCACTCATCGACTTGTGCCCCTCGCGCCTGGGTCGACCTACGTGGAGTGCGAATGGCTGTTCCCGCCCGAGGCGTTGGATGACCCCGGATTCGCTCCCGACTACGCCGTCGACTTCTGGGACATCACGAACCGCGAGGATTGGAACGCGGTCGAGTCTCTGCAGCGGAGCGTGGCGGGGCGCGGCTACATCCCGGGGCCGCTGAGTACATCGTGGGAGGCCGGGCCCTATATGTGGGTGAAGATGCTCGCCGAGGGCTACCTCGAGGGCGCGGTGCTCCGTCCCCCGCAGGTCCCGGCCATCGCCCACGTTCCCCGTCATGACATCCTGCGCGCTCAGGCGGCAAGGTAGTCGGTGGAAGAGCGATCGGTTTCCTACGATCGCATCGCCGAACGCTACGACGCCACGCGCGGCTACACAGATGCCGGCACCACGCGCATCACTGAACTCCTGACGGCCGAATTCGCAGGCCGGGGGAACGTGCTCGAGATCGGGGTCGGGACCGGACAGGTAGCGCTCTCATTGCACGCAGCGGGCGTGCCGGTGTTCGGCGTCGATCGGTCCCAGCCGATGCTCTCGAGGGTGGGGGAGAAGGCCGGGGGCGCGCCTCCCTTCCCCGTGGTCATCGGCGACGCCACGGAGATGCCGTTCTCGAACCGTATCTTCGGCGCTGCCTACTTCCGGTGGGTCCTGCATCTCATCCGCGACTGGCGCGCGGTGATGGCGGAGGCCGTACGCGTGGTCGTGCCCGCCGGGGTGATCGCGGGGGATATCGGTGGGATGCAAGGAACGAAGTACGAAGTGCAGCGGCATTTCGAGGAGCTCGCCGGTGTCGTCTCCAAACCCATCGGGCTGCCCTGGTCGGGATGGACCCTGCTCGATACCCACATGGAGTCCCTCGGGTGCTTGGTTCGTCTCCTGCCCGGCTTCGACGAACCCGATCGTCAGTCGATGGAGGAGTTCATCCAGGCCATCCAGGACAACATCTATTCCTGGACGTGGAAACTCGATCCCGAGACCCGGGTCCGCCACGCGCAGGCGACCCGCACGTGGGCGCAGAAGCGCTTCGGGGACCTGGACGCGTTGCATCAGGTATCCACCGTCGGATGGCATGTCTACGAGGTCGGCGACCGCTAACTCCCGCTCGTCGCGGATGGGCGGACCTCGGTATCCTGTCTTGCCGATACTGCGGCGCCCGAGTGCGCCCCGACACCAGGAGGTTCCGGTGCCGATCACCGAGGTCGAGAAGATCTGGATGGATGGTGAGCTCGTGGACTGGCGGAACGCCACGGTCCACGTGCTCAGCCACGCGCTGCATTACGGCAGCGGCGTATTCGAGGGCATCCGGGCATACGAGACCTCTCGGGGTGCAGCCGTCTGGCATCTGGACGAGCACCTCCGCCGCTTGGAGCGGAGCGCGAAGCTCTATCACATGGATCTTCCGTACTCGCATGAGGCCCTGATCGAGGGCACGAAGGACGTCATCCGGGCGAACGGTCTCAAGGCCTGCTACATCCGTCCCCTGGCGTTCCGGGGCTACGGCGAGATGGGCGTGAACCCGTTGCAGGCTCCGGTGAACGTGACCATCGCCGTGTGGCCTTGGGGCGCGTACCTGGGCGAGGACGCCCTGGAGCAGGGCGTGCGGATCAAGATCAGCAGCTGGCGCCGCAACGGGCAGAATTCGCTCCCGGCGGGCGCGAAAGCGAGCGGTCAATACATCAATTCGGTCCTTGCGAAAGTCGAATCGCTCAAGGCCGGCTACGACGAGGCGATCATGCTGAACGAAGCCGGAACCATCACGGACGGGTCGGGGGAGAATGTGTTTGTCGTGCGCGAGGGAATCCTGAGCACGCCTCCCACTTCGGCCGGGTGTTTGGACGGCATCACGCGGGGCACCGTGATCACCCTGGCGCGGGACCTTGGCTATACCGTCAAGGAGGAGGCTCTGGTCCGAACGGACCTCTACAACGCGGACGAATGCTTCTTTTCCGGCACCGCGGCCGAGCTCACTCCGATCCGCGAGGTGGACGACCGCGTGGTCGGAGAAGGCCATCGAGGGCCGGTCACGAAGGAGCTGCAAGGTGCGTTCTTCGCCGCGACCAAGGGTGAGAACTCGCGTTACCCCGATTGGCTCACCTACGTCGGATGAACAGGAGCCACATGCCTGAGGATGAGGATTCGGAGGCGCGATACCGCCTGCCCCGGTCGGTGATCCCACTGCGGTATGACCTCACGGTCGAGCCAGACCTGAACGCGGGGACGTTCGAGGGAACCCAGGTGGTCGAGGTCTCGGTCGTCGAACCGGTCACCGAGATCGTCATCAATGCCCTGGAGCTGCGGCTGGTGAACGCCTCGCTCACTGCGACCGATGGCACCGAAGTCGAGGTCGCGAAGATCCGCATCGATCCCGAGGCCGAACGCGCGCACTTGGAATTGCAATCGCCCGCGGCAGCCGGGGAATGGACGCTCTCCGTTCGGTTCCAGGGTGACTTCAACCGGCAGCTCACGGGGTTCTACCTCTCCACCTACACGGATCCGAACGGCACGGAACGGCGCATCGGCACGACTCACTTCGAAGCCACGGATGCCCGGCGGGCGTTCCCATGTTGGGACGAACCCGACCTCAAGGCCCCGTGGAGCGTCACGCTGGTCATCCAGGACGGCCTCGCCGCGCTGTCGAACGGGCCCGAGATCTCTCGTGAATCGCTCGGGGACGGCCGCGTCCGGGCCAGCTTCGCGGAGACGATGCCTATGTCCTCGTACCTGGTGGCCTACGTGGTCGGACCGCTCGAAGTGACCGAGCCCTCGGACGCGAGCAGCACCCCGGTTCGGATCGCTCACGTGCCCGGGAAGGCCTCCCTGACCGGATTCGCGCAGGACGTGGGGGTGCGATCGCTGGACTTCTTCGGCGAGTATTACGGCATCCCATACCCGGACGCCAAGGTCGATCACGTCGCGCTCCCGGACTTCGCGCAAGGGGCGATGGAGAACCTCGGCTGCATCACCTATCGAGAGACGTACCTGCTCATCGACCCGGAGACTGCGACGCAGCAGGAGCGCCTGGACGTCACGGAGACCGTGGCACACGAACTCGCGCACATGTGGTTCGGCGATCTGGTCACGATGCGCTGGTGGAACGGGATCTGGCTGAACGAAGCGTTCGCCACCTTCATGTCGATGCTTGCCGTCGACCACCTGCATCCGGAGTGGGAGATCTGGAGTCTGTTCGCGCGCCAGCGGGTGAACGCGCTCGAGGTTGACTCGCTGGAGTCAACCAGGCCGATCGAATTTCCGGTGCATTCCCCAGACGATGCGAGCGGGATGTTCGACATACTCACCTATACGAAGGGTGCGGCGGTCCTGCGGATGCTCGAGGGGTATCTGGGAGCGGATCGGTTCCGCAACGGCATCCGGAGGTACCTGCGCAAACACTCGCACGCCAACACCGAGACGCACGACCTATGGGACGCGCTCGAAGAGGAGACCGGCGAGCCCGTCCGCCGCATCATGGACGCCTGGATCTTTCAAGGTGGTTACCCGCAGGTGACGGTGACCCAGGAGAAGGGCGTCGCGCACCTCAGCCAGGCGCGGTACCGCGCCGACGGCCTCTCTTCGGAGACGACCTGGCCGCTCCCGCTGGCGATCCGGCAGGGGAGCCAGGTGCAGTGGATCCTGCTGGAAGCCGAGGGCGCCGATGTTCCGCTGATCGGCGATGCCTCGCTGGTGGTCAACGCCGATGGGGCGAGCTTCGCCAGGGTGTGGTACGCCGACCCCGACCTTCGCGCGCGATCGGCCGCTGCCGCATCCGCGGAACTCTCGCCCATCGAACGTCAGGGGTTCCTCGACGATGCCTGGGCCGCCGTCGTGGGTGGCCACGCCGGCGTGCTGGATTTCCTCGACCTGGTTCAGGGATTCAAGGACGAGACGGAACTGCCCGTCTGGCAGGCGATCGTCACCGGATTGGGATGGTGCGATCGGTTCCTGGAAGGCGCCGCGCGCGAGAAGTTCCGGGACATGGTCCGCGAACTGGTGCGTCCAGCGGTGGGCCGGCTTGGATGGGAGCCGCGAGCGGACGAGTCGGACCTGACGCGGACGCTTCGGGGAACGCTGATCGTCACGCTCGCCGTCACCGGGGACGACCCCGAGGCGCAGGCGCAGGCGCGGGAGCTGGAACGTGAGTCCCGGGCAGGTGAACACGTGGACGCCTCGCTCGCTGCGGCTGCGGTCGAGATCGTCGCCACCACGGGAGGACCTGAGGACTACGCGGTCTACCGTTCGCTCGCCGACACCGCCTCGACGCCGCAACAGCAACAGCGGTACCTGAACGCGCTCTCGCGATTCCGGGACGACGCCCTGATGGACCGCACGATGGAGGCGGCGATCTCAGACGACATCCGGATCCAGGATGGACCCTTCGTCCTGGGCCGTTCCGTGACGAACCGCGACCAGGGCGCGAGGGTGTGGCGGTTCATCTCCGAGCACTGGGCCGAAGCGAACGAACGGTTCGCCTCATCCAACATGATCTACCTGGCGA
>JBDTXD010000121.1:0-5254 GCA_040006375.1 Actinomycetota bacterium | reverse complement strand
CGATGGAGGTGGCGATGGTCGTTCCCCCGATCGTCGCGAGGAGCGTGATGAGCAGCACAACATTGAGGAACGGCGCAGGCTCTTCCACGATCCGAACGAGCGCCGCCGAGCCGCGCCGCTTCTCCTCCGCGAGCCGTACCGCGCGCACGCGGTTGGTTCGGGTGATCGCGACCTCGGATGCCGCCATCACCCCGACCACCGCGATGAGCACCAGCACGACCATGAGTTCGAACCAATCGGTCGGCGTCACGGAACCCTCACTCCGCTGTAGCGCTCCTGCAACGCCCACATCTGCGCCCGCGCTGCCTGTTCCTCATGGTCGTACCCCAGGATGTGGAGGATGCCGTGGACAAGGAGCAGCCGCAGCTCCCGCGGTGGATCATCGGGGCTGTTCCGCGCCGCCACCGACGGCGCGATGATCACGTCACCGAGAAGCTTCACCCCGAGTTCGTCGACATCACCGAGCGGAAAGCTGAGGACGTCGGTCGGGCCCGGTTCGTTCATGTACCGCAGGTGCAGGGTCTCCATCTCCCGGTCGTCAACGAAGGAGAGCGAGAGCTCCGTCTTCATCTGACCCTCGGCCTCGAGCGTTAGGCGGGCTAGATCCACGAGCGGCTCCAGTTCCAGCGGCAACGACTGGCGGTTCGAAACCAGGACCGACGGATGGCCACCGCTCATGGCGAAGGGGGCGCGTCCACCGCGTCCACCTGGAGCGCCTGCTGTCCGAACCGCCCGTAGGCCTCGACGATGTCCTGGACGATCTTGTGCCGCACGACATCGCGTCCTCCCAGGTGCACGAACGAGATCCCGTCGATCTCGCCGAGGATCTCCTCGATCACCGACAGTCCGTTCGGTGCGCCCGAAGCAAGGTCGACCTGCGTCGCGTCCCCGTTGACCACAGCCTTCGAACCGAACCCTAGGCGCGTCAGGAACATCTTCATCTGCTCCGGGGTGGTGTTCTGCGCCTCGTCCAAGATGATGAACGCATCATTGAGGGTGCGCCCTCGCATGTACGCCAGCGGGGCAACCTCCACGGTCCCTCGTTCCATCAGCTTCGGCAGGGTCTCGCCACCCGTCATCTCGAACAGTGCATCGTAGAGCGGCCGCATGTATGGGTCGATCTTCTCGTAGAGGGTTCCCGGGAGGAACCCGAGCCGCTCCCCCGCCTCGACGGCGGGGCGGGTGAGGATGATGCGGCTGACCTCGTGGGCGTGCAGCGCTCGAACTGCGGTCGCAACGGCGAGGTAGGTCTTGCCGGTCCCGGCCGGACCGATCGCGAACGTCACGGTCGAGTTCCGGATCGCATCGACGTAGCGCTTCTGGCCTATGGTCTTGGGTGCGATGCCCTTGCCACGGGTGGACAGCAGCGTGTCACCGAGGACGTCGCTCGGCCGCAGGCCCTCGTCCGCCGGCTCCATACCGATACCGCGCACCATGGAGACCGTCTCGCGGATCGCGGTCTGGGAGAGTTCGGTCCCGCCTTCAAGGAGGCGGAGCAGTTCTTCGAAGACACGGCCGGCCAGTTCGGTGTCCTCTGCGGCTCCCGAGATGGTGATCTCGTTGCCGCGCACCAAGATGCCCGACTCGAACGAGGACTCGATCGCCTTGAGGAAGGAATCGCGCTCGCCCAGCAGGGCAACCATGGGCTGGCTGCCGGGGACCAGGATCTTCACTTGCGCTGTGGCGGTCGCCAAAAGTCCGTTCTCTGGGGGGCTGCCCCGTTCCCTTCCTCGACTCCAAGGGCCGCCCCGCGGACGACCACGGAGGGATTCTAGCCGGTCAGGCGGGGTGACCGGCGACACCTTCAGACCATAGACTCCGCCCGATGCGAACAGGGAGGGTCGGACTCGCGTTGCTCGCCACGCTCGCGGTGGCCGGCTGCGTCGCCCAGGCCTCTTCGAGCGATGTTCCCCCAGGTCCGTCCGAGTCGGCCTCCTCCCCTCCTGCGAGCGCCCACGCCGGACCTAAGGGCTTGGAGAAGATCGACCACCTCATCTTCATCGTGCAGGAGAACAGGTCCTTCGATCACTACTTCGGAACGTTCCCGGGCGCGGACGGGATCCCCACCGACTCGCAGGGGAACATCGACGTCTGCATCCCGAACCCGTTCCTCGGCGGCTGCTCCAAGCCGTATCACACGTCCAGCATCAACCAGGTCGGAGGCCCGCACGACCATGAGAACGCGGTCGGCGACATCAACGGTGGCCAGATGAACGGCTTCATCGAACAGCTCTATCAGTTCACGAACCCGTGCATCCCGCACCCGTTCCAGCAGGGGTGCGACCAGTCGGTCGGGCCGCAAGGACAGCCCGACGTCGTCAGCTATCTCACCGGGCGGGACATCCCCAACTACTGGACGTACGCGAAGCAGTTCGTCCTGCAGGACCGGATGTTCGCCCCCACGGACTCGTGGACGCTTCCCTCGCACCTGTTCCTGTTCTCGGGATGGTCCGCGTATTGCCCCGATCCCTCGGACCCGATGAGCTGCACCTCGAACATCGATCTCAAGGCCGATGCCTTGAAATGGGGGTACGGCCAGCCACCGAAGTACGCCTGGACGGACATCTCGTGGCTCCTGGACAAAGGACATGTCAGCTGGCACTACTACGTGGACGACCGGACGTGCTGGCTTCCCGGCTGCGTCAACCACGGCGGTACAGCGCCGAGCAAGAACCCGGTTCCCGGATTCACCGATGTGGCGCGCGAGAACCACGACCTGCACAAGATCCAAACCCACACGGAGTACCTGACCGCTGCAGACAAGGGTTCACTGCCGTCGGTGTCCTGGATCGTCCCCGCGTCCTCTTACAGTGAGCACCCGGAGGGCAAGGGCACCGTCCGCACGGGCGAGACATACGTGACGAAACTCATCAACGCGGCGATGCGGGGGCCGGACTGGGGCTCGACGGCCATCTTCCTCACCTGGGATGACTGGGGCGGGTTCTACGATCATGTGAAGCCACCCACAGTCGACGTCAACGGGTACGGCCTCCGGGTACCCGGCCTCCTCATCAGCCCGTACGCGCGCCAAGGCTATATCGACAGCCAGACGCTGTCGTTCGACGCCTACCTGAAGTTGATCGAGGACCGTTTCCTGAATGGGGAGCGACTCAACCCGAAAACCGACGGTCGTCCCGACCCCCGGCCGACGGTGCGGGAGACCGTGCCGATCCTCGGCGACCTGCGGAAGGAGTTCGACTTCTCTCAGCCGCCGAGGCCGCCCCTCATCCTCGACCCGACCCCATGGGGCTAGGTCGGTACACTGCTCCGATGCGTCGTCCGGCCATCCTCCTTTCGCTCGCCCTCGCGGCATGTGTCGGCGCCGGAGCAAGCACCGGCGGGACGACGGGATCGACGGCGGGATCGACGCCGCGCCAGGCGGGAGCGAGCCTGTCGGGATTCGAGAAGCTCGATCACCTCATCTTCATCGTGCAGGAGAATCGGTCGTTCGATCACTACTTCGGGACGTTTCCCGGCGCCGACGGTATCCCGACGGACGCGAGCGGGAAGATGGACGTGTGTCTGCCGAACCCGTTCCTCGGCCACTGCTCGCGGCTGTATCGCGTCACGAGCCAGTTCCAGCACGGCGGCCGGCACAACAACGTCGCGACACGTTTGGACGTGAACGGGGGCGCGATGGACGGCTACGTCCGCTCCCTGAGGATCGATCATTCCCAGCCCCATTGTTGGGAGACGCCGACGATCCCGGCATGTAGGAACTTCGTGGGTCCGGAGAACCAGCCCGACGTGCTTAGCTATCTCACCGGTCACGACATCCCGAACTATTGGCGATATGCGCGCCACTACGTGCTGGCCGACAGAACCTTCGCCCCCTCGGATTCATGGACGCTGCCCTCGCACCTGTTCCTCACATCGGCCTGGAGCGCGGCATGCACCGATCCGCACGACCCCCACACCTGCACGACGGACCCGAACCTGCAGGACCCGTCGTCGCAATATCGTTACGGCGAGGGTGCGACGTACGCGTGGACCGACATCACCTATCTGCTCACGAAGGCGAACGTGAGTTGGGGCTACTACGTGGACGATCGAACGTGCCTGGCTCCGCCCGACTGCCCCCCGCACGCAGACCTTGGAACCGATGCCTCGAAGAATCCCCTGCCCGGATTCACCGATGTGGTGCAGGCGGGAACCCGGTCAAACGTCCAAGTCCAGGCCAAGTACTTCGCCGCCGCGGCCGATGGCACGCTGCCCAGCGTCTCGTGGATCGTCCCCGGCACGAACAATTCCGAACACCCGAACCACGGCAGCGTCCGAACGGGGATGGCGTACGTAACAAGGCTCATCAACGCTGCGATGCAGGGTCCGGAGTGGAACTCCACGGCGATCTTCCTCACCTGGGACGACTGGGGCGGGTTCTACGATCACGTGGTGCCGCCCCGGGTCGATGCGTCCGGCTACGGGATCCGCGTGCCGCTCATCGTGATCAGTCCCTACGCGAAACAGGGGGCGATCGATCATCAGATCCTGTCGTTCGATGCCTTCCTGAAGTTGATCGAGGACCGGTTCCTGGGGGGCTCGCGGCTAGATCCTGCAACCGATGGAAGGTGGGATCCACGACCGACCGTGCGGGAGGTGGTCGCCATCCTCGGCGACCTGCGGAAGGACTTCGATTTCACGCAACCTCCACGACCGCCGTACATCCTGAACCCACGGCCCTTCCAGTAGGAACCACTCCGATGGGTAGACTGCTCCGATGCGACGACCCCTGACCATCCTGGCCTCCGTCGCGCTCACCGCGTGCGTTGCCGCGGGCGCGAGCACCAGCAGCACGCCGCCCTCGTCACCGGTCGCAGCTGCTGCCACGGCCCCGGTCCCGACCGGCCTAAAGAAGCTGGACCACCTCATCTTCATCGTGCAGGAGAACCGTTCGTTCGACGAGTACTTCGGGACCTTCCCCGGCGCCAAAGGCTTCCCGACCAGTCCCAACGGCCGGATCACCACCTGCATCCCCAACCCGTTCCTCGGCCATTGCTCCCGGCCCTATCACACGAAGAGCCTACGGTCCTGGGGTGGCCCGCACGACGACGTGGCCTCCCACATCGACATCAACGGCGGGAGGATGGACGGGTTCATCAAGGCGATGCCGGACGGCGGCACCCACTGTTGGATCGATCCGAGACCCGCGTCGTGCGGTCCATACGTCGGCCCCCAAGGCCAGCCAGACGTGCTTTCGTACATCAACCACAGCCAGATCCCGAACTACTGGACCTACGCGAAGCACTACGTCCTG